>CALANC010000115.1 GCA_937925895.1 uncultured Desulfobacterales bacterium | reverse complement strand
ATAATAAGGATTGGAGGTGATCAGTTGGGTAGTGTGGTAAAAAAGAGAAAAAAAATGAGAAGGCATAAACACAGAAAGCTTCTGGCTCGTACGCGTCATCAGAGAAGGAAGGGCAAATAATTATATCCCGGCTGTCTTTTTTTGAATGCATGAAAAAAGCGCCAACGTGTTAAAATAAATAATGGTGCTTTTTTATTTTACTGGTTTGGTATATCCTTTTAGATATTTGAAAAACTCTGAGTCCGTTGAAAGGACCAGTGAACTGTCTTTTCCAAGGGCTTCGTTGTATATTTCAAGTGTCCTTATGAATGAATAAAATTCAGGGTCGACCCCAAAGGCGTCAGCGTATAATTTGGTTGCCTCGGCCTCGGCCTTACCTTTTATCTCTTGGGCTGTTCGGTATGCTTCGGACGTGATTCGTTTCAAATCTCTTTCTTTTTCACCCAGGATCTTTCGGGCCTCGCCTTGGCCTTCGGATCGGAATTTTTCTGCTATCTGTTTCCGCTCTGCAATCATTCTGTTATAGACTGAATTTCTGACCTCTTCCACATAATTGATTCGTTTGATCTTAACATCGACAAGTTCTATGCCAAACTTCTCCAATTTGGGCTGGGCTTGCTCTAATATCTGTCTGGTGATATTTTCCCTACCTGTTTCAATTTTGACAGCGTGCCTTTTTTCCACATCCTCTAAACCGATTTCAAAAGTATCCAGCTCGCGGTTGGTCTTGCGAACGGTTTCTATGAGGCTGTTTTCAGTCACTAGATTTCGAACAGCAGGGTCGATGATATCGTCCAGCCGTCCTTGAGCGCTTACGGTATTGTTGACCGTCTGAAAAAATTTAATTGGATCAACAATTTTCCATCTGGCAAAGGTATCGACCCAGATATACGTTTTGTCAAGGGTAGGGATCTGACCGGGGTCACCATCCCATTCCAATAAATTCTTTGGGAAATAGTTGGCGTTGTCTATAAAGGGCACTTTGAAGTTGAGCCCTGATTCCGTTATCGGTTCTCTTGCCACCTTGCCGAATCGCGTCACGACAACCTGTTCGGTTTCATCCACCACAAATGCGGAAGTATATACGACAAGGCCGAAGATAACCGCAACAAGAATAATAATACCTTTAGTTTTCATTATTTTGCACCGTTTTGCTTTCCAAGATTGAGGAGGGGAAGAAGGTTCTTTTGTCCTTCATCAACAATATACTTATCTCCGAGTTTGGGGAAAAGTTCTTTCAGCATTTCAAGATAGAGCCGTCTTTTGGTCACGTCCTTTGCCTGAGCATATTCAGAATAGATTGATTTAAATCGCGCCGCATCACCCTTGGCCCGGTTGACTCGATCAAGCGCAAATCCCTCGGCTGCTTTGATGGTTCTTTCCGCCTCTCCTTTAGCTTCTGGAATAGCCTTATTATAATCTTCCTTGGCCTGATAGATCACTTTTTCCTTTTCCTGAGTCGCCTGATTCACCTCGTTGAATGATGGTTGCACGGGTCCGGGGACGTTTGTTTTCTTCATTTCTATGGTTATGATATGGATACCGGAGTCCGCATTATCCAGCTCGGCTTGTAAGACGCTCCTGGCTTCAACGGCAATTTCTTCTCGCTTACTGATAACTTCATTGATGCTTCTGTCACCCACAACCAGTCGCATGGCGGCTTCGGACATATCGACAAGCAGCCTTCTAACATCCCGTACTTTAAACAAAAAATTGTAAGGGTCTTTTATCCGGTACTGGACAATCCAGGGAACAAGAGCCACATTCAAATCACCTGTCAACATGAGGGCAACAGTTGAACCTTCACTTCCGGTTAATGTTCGTGATCCAGTATCGCCGCGAGTGGAAATGAATCCGAACTCTTCCTTATACACCCTTCGCACCTTAACCTTCGTAACCTTTTCAATTCCTGAAGGAAATTTGAAGTTTAGTCCGGGCTGACTTGTTCTGACATACTTTCCGAAACGCTGAACAACGCCGACTTCATCGACGGCGACGGTATAAAACGTCGATGTGCTGAAGAATAGAATAATAAAAATTAAAACCAAAAGGGGCATGCCCGGAAGTTTGAACTCTTTGAATTTATTAATATATTTATCCATTTGTGGTGGAATGCCGCCACCACCACCATCTTTTTTCTGTTGCCGTTGTTTTAATTTATCCCAATCCCAATTCATAGTTTCTGTCCTATGTTTTTGTTTTGATCTGTTTTCCCCAGTATATCCAAATTCCTTTTTGGAATATTTATCCTTCTTTATTATCTAAGATAGGTCTTACAAGTCAAGCAAAAAGCAAAGAGAAGGGTTTTTCTTGACATTAAATTCAATAACTTTATAGTTTTCATTTATGAATAAAGGGAAACAAACCAAAGATGTTGTCCACATCAAAAGTGTCATGAATAAAGTGCTGAAAGCCTATCGCCATGAGTCGGATGAAGAACTGACGAAGGTCTGGAGCTTGTGGGACAATGCTGTCGGGGAGACCATCTCTAAAAATACCCGACCCGAAGCATTCAAGGGGAAACTCCTCCTGGTAAATGTAACAAGTTCAACCTGGATACATCACCTTCAATTTAATAAAAAAACCATTATCAAAAAGATTAATGATGCGCTGGGGAAGAAACTGGTTGAAGAAATAAAATTCAAAATCGGACCGGTATAAAAAGCGCTGATACACAGAAAAATGCATGATAAGAACGCTCTGACCGTCGATACTTTTTTTAATGGAAGTATTCGGGTAAAGCAGGACCAGGCAGGATATCGTTTTTCTATCGATGCCGTCTTTCTGGCCGGTCTTGCCGAACCGAGCCCGGAAGATACGGTTCTTGATTTAGGAACCGGGTGTGGCATCATTCCTTTGATCCTGGCTTATCGTCATCCGAAAATAAGGATATACGGGGTCGAAGTTCAAGAACGGTTTGCAGATCTTGCCGCACAAAATGTAAAAGAAAATTGTCTCGACGATCGAATCTCCGTCCATTTCCTGGACATGAAAATGCTAACACCGGATACAACATCAGGCCCAGTGGATGTTGTTGTGAGCAATCCTCCATACAGGAAGGCAGAATCAGGAAGGATAAACCCGGATCGGCAACGGGCCATTGCAAGGCATGAAATCAAAATATCGCTAAAGGATGTCGTTGAGACTGCGTGCAGAATGTTACGAACAGCCGGGAAATTTAAAACCATTTACACGGCGGAACGTACGGCGGATATGGTTATCCAAATGCGGTTGGCCGGTTTAGAGCCGAAGTCTCTTCGCATCATTCACTCAAAACATAACACCGTGGGGAAACTCATTTATATTGAGGGAAAGAAAGGAGGCCGCCCCGGTCTAAAAATCGGCCCGCCACTGATTATTTATAACCAGGATGGTTCATATACGGACGAAGTCCAAGCTATGTTCAATCCTTAAATAAGTAAGGTCCAGTAGGTTCTCACCTACTTAGTGGATTCATGACCTGTCCGGTAATCACCTTGGGGAAAAAATAGGTTGCCTTCCTCGGCATGATCAAACCACTTTCGGCGATATTGCGCACCTGTTCGATTTTTGTTGGGTTCAAAATGAAAGCAATATCATGTTTTCCCGCCTCAACGGCATCAATGGCTTTTCCAGCGTCACTGGTATAAGCGATCAATTTTTCATTATCCAGCCGGGCTTGATCGAACCCGAGTAACTCCATAAAAATTAACCGAGTCAACACCGTCACATCAATATTTCTGAGCGTTTCCGGAAGTTCATCTCTGAACATCCGCTCCATGATCCTCGGTTTTAATACCAGCAGGTAAAGTTCAGGACAATCTTTCATAAATACGCCGATGCAGTTTTTCAACCAATTTGCTTTGAGTGCCGACAGAAATTCATCTCGAACCTGATCACGATCAACGGCCTTGAAGGGGAATGTTATGACGTCGAAAAATTCGGCGGCCCTTGAAATAAAAGACATTCTTAAAGCGGGAGAAACCTCGTCAAGCATCCGGTGTGCAGGAAGAATGATGAGCCCTGGATCTTCCATGCTGCAAAGGTACATCATTACATAGTTGGCAGGATGGCTGTCATCGAAATTAGAATTGTTTGTCGACAGCCAATCCCTGTAGTTGAGGGCGGTCTCATAGCGGTGATGGCCGTCTGCGATAAAAATAGGTTTATCCTCAAAGAATTGAGCAATTGCTTCGTGTATATTTTTATCAAAAATGCGCCACAGACGGTGTGTGTGGCCTTCTTGGTCTGTAAAGTGTAAATCAGGTGTTTTGTCTGAAGCTTCGCCTTTTAACCTGTTGTGGATCTGGTTCTCTATATCAGGATACAAAGAGAAAATCGCACTGAGATTGGTCTTGCATGCTTTCATCAGCTCGAGCCTTTTCGATCTAACGTTTGAAAAAGTTTTTTCATGAGGAAGAACAACACCTTTTTCAAAAGATTCGAGACCGACAAGTACAATCAGGCCGTAACGGATAACCGATTTGTTCTCATAGGGAAACTCATGTGACGTCAAATATAGTGCCTCTGTTTCATCCCGCACCAAGATTTTATCTGAACGCCATTTTCCCAGGTATCCCGCAGCCCTTGTATATGGGTTGTTATCATTGGTATCGGTTTTAAATGCCTTTCCGAGCGTCAGCCGGATAATATTTTGCGGATGGCATGAATGGAGATGTTCCTGCTCCTCCTTTGAAATCACATCGAAGGGTGGAGCAATTACATCTACCAGGCTATTGACCTTAGACGGATTATAGAAAATGCCCCTGAAAGGGATGACCTTTGCCATAATTTTTTATTCCTTCATAGATGGTGATAATATAAAGGCAATTGTTACTATAACGAAACATGTTGTTCAAGTAGTAAAATTGTTACTCCCTAAAAAGATGATCATTGACAGTTTGTACTGAAAAATTATATTGAATATTCCTACGAAACATTGATTTCTCATGTGCTTCGGATGATTTTAGCCGTTTCGCACATGAAATGTTAAATAGAAACCTAAATCTGTAACGTTGGTATATCGAGGGCTTTGAAAAATGTTCAATTTCGTTCAAGTTCAAGGAAGGCGAAAATTTTAACCACAGGCATACATTGAGTATTCCGAGGATTAAAATTTGAGCCTGACACAGAAATTGGGCGAAAGAGGGCGTTTTGCAAAGACCTCGCATAGGAGAGGTGGCCGAGTGGCTGAAGGCCCCGCTCTCGAAAAGCGGTATCCTGTCAAAAACGGGATCGTGGGTTCGAATCCCACCCTCTCCGCCATCGTATTGAGATAATAGATCCCTGCGGGTTTAGGCGGAGGACTTGTAATATGAGTTGCAACTGGTTTCAAAACCTCAAAGTGAGATAATCTTGACCATTTTGATCGAAGTTCTTAACGAAGT
>CALANC010000114.1 GCA_937925895.1 uncultured Desulfobacterales bacterium | reverse complement strand
CATCTATTATATTCAGGCCGGTCCAATCCCAATGCCCTTTTCCGAATTGCTTATACCTTCTAATCTGGGTTATTTCTTCTGGAGATAGTTTTGACAAGGTTTGTAGAATCAATTCATTGCGGTTGGAGATAAAAACAATACCGTGTGGGTCAGTGAGCATCACGATTCCTTTGTAATCCTTTACGAACTCTCTTTCCATAGGATCAACAGAGGCCTTGATGACGGCAACCCCTATGGGCTTATCTTCCCCATCTTCATAAACTGAGTGGCTGTAATAGATCCCTCTCTTTCCTGATGTCACTCCGAGGGCCATGTAACCAAAAAAGATGGTAGGATTTCCCTTGATAGCGTGCTGAAAATAGGGACGGAAGGCGTAATTTTGGCCCACAAAACTGTCAGATGAATTTCGATTGCTTGAGGCTATAGTATTTCCATCACGGTCTATTAAATAACAGACATCCACCTGGTAAGCATTGCTGAAATGATCGAGAATGGCATTAACCTTTGCCAAGGCGTCTTTGTCTTTTCTGGAGAGGGCATTCGATAATTCCTTCAGCCCAGCCAAAGCTTTCGCTGATTTCATATTTTCAGACGCAAAGTAAGAGAGATGCCTCTTAATTGTTTCTATGTGCAAGACCGCCTGTTTATTGGCTTCTTTAAACGCCGATTCCTTTTGAGATGCATAATAAAAAAATCCCCCAGTCAAGGTCGAAAAAAAGGCCATCAAAGACAATACTATGAGAATCATTCGAAGTTTCATATCTTGAACCCTCCCCTATGAGATACAGAAGGTTTTTCCCATAAGTTGTTGGATAATTTCATTTTATTGAAATTCATTCGGAAACTTCCCATTCGAAAAACGAAAATGGCTTAATTAAGTATTGCTTGTCGTGCTATCTATATGCCTGTGATTATTAAAAATAGTGTCTTCTCTAAATTAGGCTATATTTCAGGATTGATTCGAGATAAGCTCATTCACAGGAATTTCAAATGACATTCGCAGTCAGGATTAAATAGCATGACGGATTTAGAAAATACAATTATTTTTTAACTTGGAAAAGGAACTTAAAGTTGGTTTTAGGGGCCATCCTATAATCCCCTTGTCCCCTATATTCCTAATATGCTATAAAATTTTGTTAAGAGCATTGGTTATAACGACGATGCCTTCGGGCAAAGGAATGGTTCCTGCGTTCAAATTGGTGCCGACGCCTCGAGCAGTGAGTGGAGGCTTTTAATTCATTTAACTAGCGCCGATAACTAGCGCCGAGCAAACCAGAAATCTCCCTTTTTTCTTGGTTATACTTTAAAAGGCAAAATTGGACATTGGTATAACCATTATTTATCCACGGAGGATCTATGCCAAAATTCGATCTGGTACAACTCATGAAAGAAAAGGCTGAAGCTGTTCAGGCTATTGTTTCCGGAATTAAAACCTATGAAGATGCTTTTCAGTATACCATAGATTTAACAGAGAGACAGGGGGGCAAAACAGTTGTGGCAACGGGATTAGAAAATAAAGAGCGAGACTCTTTAAAAAAGCAGTGCGAAACAGCAGGGCTTAAATTACTGGAATTTCCCTTAAGACCGCACGCCAATGAAATCCATACATCTCTTACAGCCGTTGACTGGGGTATCGCTGAAACCGGCACACTTGTTCTCGATTCAACGTCAGAGGATGTTCGTATTGCTACAATGCTTGCCGAGACCCATGTGGCCATACTGCCGGCTTCTAAAATCAAACCCGATACCGCTGCCCTTGAAAATGAAATAAATTCCGTCCTGAAAACGGATGCTTCCGTATATTATGCCCTTATTACCGGCGCCAGCAGAACGGCAGATATCGAGAGAGTTCTGGCTATCGGTGTTCACGGTCCCCAAGAACTGCATATTCTTATTACGGAGGATAACCTGACTTGATCAAAACCGCCCAGGACATGAAATCTTATAAACAGCAGCTTAAAGAGGCTTTAGGAGATAAATTTCTGCGAACTGCATTGGATACTTTCAATACCGTATATCGGGAAAACCGCCCTACAGTCTACCAAGGCATCGATTTTGAAGGACTCAAAAAGGAAATTGCTGCTGGAAAAGATGCTGTCCTGCCTCGTCTTCTGGAACTGTTTGAAAAATTTAAAGCCAAGGCAGAAGCGGCCGGTGCCAAGGTCCATGTTGCCGGAGACGCCCAGGAAGCCAACGAGATTATTGCCGCTATTGCCCAAGAAAATAACGTAAAAAAAATAATTAAAGCCAAATCGATGACCGCCGAAGAAACCTTCTTGAACGACCAATTGGAAAAGGAAGGTTTAACGGTAACGGAAACCGATTTGGGCGAATGGATTATCCAGCTTCGTAAAGAAGGGCCGTCTCATATGGTGATGCCCGCCATCCACCTTTCCCGGTATCAGGTGGGCGACCTATTCGGAGAGGTGACCCAAAAAAAACAAGATCCCGAAAATATCGATAAACTAGTGAAAGTCGCCCGCCATGAGCTCAGACCAGCCTATTTAGAGGCGGATATGGGGATCAGCGGAGCCAATTTTGCCATTGCTGAATCAGGAACACTTGGGCTGGTTACCAATGAAGGGAACATGCGTTTGGTAACCACATTGCCAAAGGTTCATGTGGCACTGGTAGGATATGACAAGTTGATTCCTGATTTGAATTCCATGTTTCGAATCCTCAAGGTTCTGCCCAGAAACGCCACCGGTCAGGCAATCACCTCTTATGTAACTTGGATCAAGGGTGCTACCGAATGCAGCGCTTCTCCTTTGAATCGGAAAATAATGCATATTGTTTTTTTGGACAATGGCCGCCTGGCTCTTGCCAAAGACCCTGTTTTTTCGGAAGCCCTGAGATGTATCCGCTGCGGAGCTTGTGCCAATGTCTGCCCTATCTACAGCAAGGTGGGAGGACACAAATACGGCCATGTGTATATCGGCGCCATCGGTCTGATCCTGACCCTTTTTTACCACGGCAAGGAAAATGACCGGGCGATTGTCCGAAACTGCATCAATTGTTATGCCTGCAAAGAGGTTTGTCCGGTCGATATCGACCTTCCTTATCTTATTAAAAAGACCTATCGGGCGGTATTGGATCAAGAGGGAAAAACCCCGGTGAAAAATTTCCTGCTCTCTAAGG
>CALANC010000113.1 GCA_937925895.1 uncultured Desulfobacterales bacterium | reverse complement strand
GGCGCAAAAGGGCTTATGCAGATAATGCCTGAAAATATCAAGGCCTTAAAAATAAATGACCCTTTCGACCCGAGGGAAAATATAATGGGGGGAGCACGTTACCTAAAACAGCTTCTAAAGCGTTTTGACGGAAAGCTGCCCTTGGCGCTTGCTGCCTATAATGCCGGTCCTAATATCGTCGAACGTTATAAGCGAATCCCACCCTTTAAAGAAACAGAAGACTTCGTGGATAAAGTGATGAAATATTATGCGGCCTATAAACAAGGCTAGGCCGATTGAAAAGTCATATCCTTATCTATAACCGTCCCTTTTTTTACGACCGCCTTTGATTTACCATTGTTTTTCACCACTACCTTGCCTTTTATGGTGATGTTGCCTTCAAAATGAACATCCCCTTCGATGGTCAGGGACTCGCAATGGATCAAAGATGGAGCACCTTCGGCAAACCTTTCGTCAAAAAGATCAATTTTCCCGTAATATTTCTGATCGAGATCGATATGTATCGTATCTGAACGAACATTGGGGTTCAATATCAGGCTATTTTCCTGTGAGAAAGAAAAACGATCTGATCTTACCGCCAGAAGATCACTGCATTTTTTTACGGGAAAAAACCGTACAGGTGGGACCTTAATAATGGTAGCACCCTCAAAAAGCGATATGGCGGCGCCCATGGCTGTTTCGATCTGATACACCTCAGGGCTGTTTTCATCCCTCGGATCTAGCGTCTTGGGGTTTCGGATCATGGGAAGTTTTATTGCCCCATGCTTTTTAATAATCTTTTCAAGGTAATCTAAATCAATCCATATGTTGTTGGTATTGAAGAATTTATACCGCTTAATATCCCTGAATGCCCCCAACTCATCTTTTGGGCACTGCGCCGACTCGCGAAGAATCAACCGTCCATTTCGATGTCGGGCAATATGGCCGCCTTTTATATCTGCCGGTGTTCTTGGAGCGACTTCCATCATAAAAGGGAATCTATTTTCGGAAAAGTAACCCAGCAGCGATTCATCCAGGGTAGCTCCTAAATTGTCCGAGTTGGAAATAAAAGCATATTGAATCCCATTTTGTAACAGTCTGTTGAGAACCCCGGATGCGTACATGGCCGAATAGATATCGCCATGACCGGGAGGATTCCATTCAAGGTCCGGATTTGTATTCCAACTTGCAGGAGCAAAACTCTTTTTAAGGATTTTGGGAAACGTATTCTGTAGGAATAAAAGAGGCGTATCTGTCGGCTTCAATATTGACAGTGCTTTGCATGAGTCGTCATGTGTACTGAAACTGTTCATCAAGGCAAGCTTGATTTTGCAACTTTCCGCCTGTCTTAAAATAATCTCTAAAAATGTTTTGCCGTCTTTTACTTCCAAAAGAGATTTGGCCCGGGTAAGTCCCATACTTGTACCAAGACCACCGTTGAGTTTTATCATTATCGCCTGTTTTAAAGCTTTTCTCCCGGCGTTGGCATATTCCTTTATATTTTCTGCATCTTCAACTTCGTCTGAAGATACAGGCACGATGTCCCTGCCATAGATAAGGCCAGTCTCACCTGTAACTACTTTTTTATAATAATATTCAAAGGTATCAATAACGGTGGAGTGAAGCCCCTTTTCCTCCATCTTTGAAATGAAAGATGGTAAATATTTTAATTGATCTGATTTTATCGACATATCAGTCCTTTTGATCCTTTACATCCCAGAGCTTAAGGCCGGTTGTTCGATCGTAGGCCTTCTCCAAGGGCTTTCCTGTTAACTCTTTAATATCAATTTCTCCGGCAAAGAGTATGGTTTCTGAAAAAAGGTGTCCGCCAATTAGTTCCCCAGACTCACTCCCGAGGACAATGTGAGCATGCACAAAAGGATTTTCATCGAGCAATGAAATATTGCCCATGCAAGTTACGATTTCCATAGGAGCTTTTTCCGTAAACGTAACGTAAACTTGTTGCGTTTGATCATACGACCCGATGGTATATGACGAAACTGCACCGATGAGTGAAAAAGTTGCCATTTAAACGGACGATTCTTTACAAAAGCCTTCAATTGTTGAAATCAAATCCTTTCCATGAGGAAGACGCCCAACGAAACGGCGTCCAGGCTTATATTCCGAGCAGATAAGTTTTGTCATTTCAGCAACACCTCGTAATTATAAAAAAACATAGCATTTTTTTAATTGAAATCAAGAGATATGTTAACATTATTCTTTGTGAATAATTTTTATCTGTTGATATTGGCTTCCCCGAATTTATAATAAAGAATTTGTTTGATAATAAAAAAACTCTGTGTTTATATGGGCAATTCGATCCATTTATCTAATTATGCTATGATTTCAAAAACTTTTGTTTTAAAATAAGTACGGACCAATAATTTACAACAAATTCAGGTATGCGGCTTGAATAAAAAAGTTTCAAAATTTTGATCTGAAAAGGAAATACGATTTATGAAAAAAACAGATAGAATGGCCAATGTGGAACCGGTGAAACTCAAACTTGATAGCAAATTCACGTTTAAATGTCATAAAGAAGTCAAATGTTTCACCAAGTGCTGCAGAGGCATTAATATTGTACTTACTCCCTATGACATTATCAGGCTAAAAAATCGCCTGCAGCTCACATCGGAGGAATTTTTGGTACTGTACACTGAGCCGCAGCTTTTGGAAAAAACCGATCTGCCAGTCGTAACACTCAAATTAATGGACGACGATGTCAAATCGTGCCCTTATGTGACCGACAAGGGATGTATCGTCTATGAAGACAGGCCGACCACTTGCCGTTATTATCCCCTTGGTGTCGCCTCACTCAGCCACAAAGCAAAAGAGCATGACGAGGGATTCTATTTTTTTGTTAATGAACCCCATTGCTTAGGTTTTGATGAAGAAAAGGAATGGACGATCCGTGAATGGCGCCAAGATCAGGGGGTAGACATCCATGATGATATTAATGCAGATTGGACCGATCTTATCGTGAGAAAAAGATCATTCCCGCCAAACCTAAAACTATCCGAAGAAAGTAAAAAAATATTCTTTTTAGCCAGTTACAACAGCGATAAGTTCAGACAATTTGTATTTGAAAGTTCATTTCTAAAAAGATACGACATCGACGATGCGACTGTTGAACGAATTAAGGAAGATGAGATTGCCTTACTGGCATTCGGCCTTAAATGGTTGAAGGATGTTCTGTTTAAAGAGGGGAAATTTAATTTAAAAAAAGATGCGGGTGTTATTTGATGTAGACCAAATAACAGCCAATTACCTAAATTTAGCACCAGCCGGAGACTTTCATATGCAAGCTCGCCCGCCAGCCAAGCCAGGCGAGGCGGCCTGGGGCACTTAAAGGCGAAGCCATAGTAAACTATTGCGAGCCTTTAATAACGCAGCAGATGAAAGCCTCCGGATTCCTCTAATATTCTTCGTAAAAAAGCCCTTCCCAGCTAGAAGGATTGTTAATTCGATCTTCGACATCAACGTTAAAAAATTCTGCAATGGGTTTGAGTATTTCAGGATTGTCGTTTTGAACCTTGCGAGCAGCTGAAAGAACGAATTCCAAACCATTTTGGGTCATTTTGCCCAAAGGTTGCCTGCATCCGCCTGCGGGCATCCCGAGAATTGACATGAGGGTCTTGATTCCCAGTGGGTTTCTGGCTCTGCATACGACTTCCCCAAATGGTGTCTCTTCCGTGGTTATAATGGTCACCAAATTAAACAGGGGGTCAAGGGCATCAAAGAGATTTTGGGCTTCTGCTAATTTTCCATCTTGGAGAAATTGAACCATTTCAGTGACAGCCTTGGGAGCAATATTCGACGCAACAGAAATAACGCCCGCGCCATTAATATTAGGGTCCTGCATCATTGCGAGGGTCATGCCATCGTCGCCGGAAAGTATGGTAAAATCCGACCCACAGCACTGTCTGGTTTTTTGCATATTTTCAAGATTTCCCGTAGCCTCTTTAACTGTGTTGACATTATCAAACTCTTCATTGAGAATAGCCAGATCTTCGGGCAATAGTTGTGCGCCTGTTCTACCGGGAATTACATAAGGTATTATTTCAATACCAGGAGCAGAAGCGGCAACAGGGCCCACATATTCCCGGCGAATCTCCAGAGAGCTCGGGCCGTTATAATATGGATCCACCAACAAAACCGCATCGGCACCCACATCGACAGCATGTTTTGTCCCTGCCAAGGATTCTTTTGTGTTATTGCTTCCTGCACCAGCAATACAAATGCATTTATCTTGTGTTTTTTCCGCAACAATTTCTACAACCCGATGATGTTCCTCCCAGGTTAATACAGGGCTTTCCCCGGTCGTGCCCACGGCGAGTATTCCTGTGATTCCGTTAGCGATCTGAAAATCCGAAAGTTTGCCAAGGCCTTCATAGTCAATGGCATCATTTTTAAACGGTGTAACAATTGCTGTGAAACATCCTTTGATCATGACCTCTCCCCCTTAGAATGAAATGTTGTTCTTCTTGAAAAATATGGCGTGGAGCCGAAAAACTGTCAGACTGAAAAAGGTAGAAAAAGAAAGAGGTTATGTCAAGAAAAAAGATGGCTTCCGAAAACAATAACTCAATTTTCGCACCCCTATCCGGCCTTAATGCTGGTAAGCATCCAGGGGGTATCCTAATTCGTTTCACTCGGGTGTCTCCGTCGCTGGTCATTTCAATGATTTAGCAATGGGGGCATTCCTTCCCCCTCCGCATTCCATCCTTCGCTGCGCTCAGGATGGCTGCGGTCTCCCCCACAGCTAAACCAATGAAATGACAAAGCGACTCCGCCAATATCGTTCAACGAAATTGGCTACCCCCTGAACGCATACAAAACCAGGGTTTCCGGTGAGGCTGGATATTGTTTTTTTAAAGGCAAAGTATTTCCGGCGTCATTGAAAAAAAGAAAATATGTCAATTTATTTTGGCTAGGCGCAATGGAGGTGCCTATTGAAGGTATATCATTTGTTCATTATCATAAAAGCTATATCGAAATTCTGGCGCCGTGCCTGGAGCGAAAACCTTATTTTAAATTTTGCCTTTTAAAAAATATTATCCAGCCGATCCGAGCAATGGCAGTGAGCAAAATAAGGATGCGAGATTGAGTCATAATATTTGACATCAAATACGAATATTTGATAATGCTCGGTTTCGGTCGCACATGGATACCTGGAACTTCAAGAAAAGATTTGGATATTCATTCACCTTGGTTTTGTTTATGATCGCCACCGAATTAATGGAACTTCGATTACCGCTATGAACCAAATCGATTGGGTTGCCATCTTTTTGCTCGGATTGTTTGGGACCGGACACTGTATCGGTATGTGCGGCCCGCTGGTGGTCGCATTACCGGGACAAACCGGCCGCCTAAAGTCCCATCTATATTACCACACCGGTCGACTGCTTACATATACAGCGATTGGTGCATTGATGGGTGGGATAGGCACCGGTGTGGCCCTTCTGTGTGCCTGGCTACAGATGACACCTGAAAACCTGGTTGTTCATATCAGATTGGTTCTTTCTCTTTTGGCATCGGTTTTCCTGTTAGGATTCGGTCTGATTCAGTTGGGATTTGTAGGCGAACCCCGGTGGATAGCAGCGGTTGAACCGGACAAAGCTCCAGGATATTCACGGTTACTTAAGGGCGTCCTGACACAACCGGACGATAGAGGGCTTTTTCTGGCAGGCCTCTTATTAGGTCTACTCCCGTGCGGACTTTCCTATGCGGCATTCTCAAGGGCACTCGCCGCGGGAAGCCTCTTCAAAGGGGCGATGTTTCTCTTTGTCTTTGGGGCGGGAACTTTTCCGGGTCTTTTTCTGGTGGGCACCGTTGGAACTTCTTTGTGGATCCGTTTTCGTCGACAATTGAACATCGTCGCCGGAATTTTGATGATTGCCATGGCCGCCAAGCTTGGATGGAAATCCTTTGCAGCGTTTTCCGCCACTTTACATTAAAATTTACTTTAAGAGAATAATGAGCAGCACCATTTTTTACCAAATAACCACCATAAGCAGGCGCTTGAATCTTTTTTGGGCCCTATCACGAACGCCGCATGGTCTGATCGATATGACGGCCCCGGCCATGGCGGCTCTGCTCTGTTTGGGACATTTTCCCCCGCTTCCTGTTGTTTTGCTCGGATTGATCACGGTTTTCGCCGGGTATACCGCCGTGTATGCTATCAATGACGTTGTCGACTATCGCATGGATAAGGAAAAGGTCCGTGTGGGTGGATATAATGATTCTGACAATTACCTGGACGGCGTCCTTATCCGTCATCCTATGGCCAAAGATATGTTGAAATTTCGGCATGGGCTTGCCTGGGGAGTTGGATGGGCGCTTGTTGCCATGGGAGGCGCCTACCTGTTGAACCCAATTTGTATGTATATCTTTATAGCAGGTTGTGTTCTTGAAATTACATACTGCTTACTGTTGCGTGTGTCACCGTTGCGCGTGCTGGTAAATGGTGTTGTCAAAACATGCGGTCCTCTGGCTGCGATGTATGCGGTCACTCCCTCGCCACCACTATTTATGTTAACTTCGCTTTTTATATGGATTTTTTTCTGGGAAATCGGCGGACAGAACATCCCGGCCGACTGGACCGATATCGAAGAAGATCGTTATTTGAAGGCCCAGACCATTCCGGTAAAATTGGGACTCAAACGGGCCGGTCTTTTTTGCGTTGTGACCCTTCTGGCTACCACGTTTTTGAGCTTTATCGTATTTTGGGCATCTCCCCTAACCTTCGGCCCGTTTTATCTTCTGCTCGGCCTGGTCATCAACATCTTCCTGCTCTTATGGCCGTCACTGGAACTTGCTGAAACGAGAAAACGAAAAAAGGCCATGGCCTTGTTTAATCGAGCCAGTTACTACCCCATAGCCGTTTTTGGACTTGTTTTGCTTCGGGTTTTAGAGCAAGCCGTTCGAATACCCTGATTACTCCTTTAACCCCACGTGGACCACTGCGATGCTGTTTGTCATCCGGTGATAGTTTATTTTTTGAAAGCCGGTGTTGCGTAAAATAGCGGACAGTTCCTCCGGCAAAGGAAACATTCTTATGGTCTCAGACAGACAGGCATAAGATTCGGCCGAACCCACAATCAGCTGACCCAGCAGTGGCATGATGTTGAAGGAATAAATATCATACACCATTCGGAAAACCGGATGGGTTGGTTTAGAAAACTCAAGGCAAAGCAATTTGCCTCCGGGTTTGAGGACCCGGTGCATCTCCTGAAAACCTTTTTTGAGATGGGTTAAATTCCGAATACCGAATCCCACCATGGCCGCATTAAAACTATGTTCCGGAAAGGATATCCTTTCCGCGTCCCCTTGCACCCAAAAAATGCGGTCGTTAAGTGAACTTTCAAAAAACTTCCGCCTCCCGACCTCCATCATGGCCCGGTTAATGTCATAGGTGACCACTTGGCCTTTTGGACCAATACGCGAGGCTGCCAGCCGGGCAAGATCTCCGGTACCGCCGCACACGTCAAGCACCTTGTCCCCACGATTTAAAGCCAGCAATCGAACCGCCTTCCGTTTCCATGCCTGCTGGATACCGAAGCTGAGCAGCGAGTTCATGAAATCGTATTTAGTCGCCACCCGATTGAAATGACAAGTTACGGCATCCACTTTTTCAGTTTCTCCATAGGTCTTCAGCCCGAAGGCGGCCCGGCCTGTCCGTTGGACATGATCATCCAGTTGTTTTGTTCGTTTAATTGCATCATACCATCTGGGGTTTTTCCATAAGGCCATGGGATTTATTCCTTTTTGGTAAAGTGCATCAAATAGTTCATCGTGGTATTTCGGCTCAGAGAAGCGTAGCCTACAAATGGGATATAGCTTAGTCCAGATCGATCTAAAAGCGTGAGCCCGGCAGCCTTCCCCCATGCTTCCATCTCCTTAGGGCATACGAATTTTCTATAAGTGTGCGTACCTTTTCTGACAACACCCAATATATGCTCGGCTGCCAGAATTACCAGCAGCAGGGCCAGCCACGTCCGGTTGATCGTAGAAAAGAACAGATCTCCTCCCGGCCGAACCAGCAAGCTGCATGCCCTGACGATGGAGGCCGGGTCAGGCACGTGCTCAACGAGCTCCATGCATGTAACCACATGGTACTGCCCTGCATGTGTCTGCGCCAAATGTTCGGCCGTATCTTGAAGATATTCAACGTGTAATCCGGTGTGTTGCAAGTGAGACTCTGCAACTTTCAAAGACGGTTCGGCCATATCTATGCCCGTAACTTTGGCTCCGGCAGCAGCCAAGGCCTCTGTCAGCAACCCGCCGCCGCATCCTACATCCAGAACCCTTTTATTTTTTATGTCCGCTCTGTTGAGTATATATTTCAGTCTTACCGGATTAACCTCATGCAGTGCTTTTAATACACCCTTGCGGTCCCACCAGTAATCGGCCATTGCGGCAAACTTGGCGACTTCGTCTATATCTATGTTGGCTTGTTTCATTACGATCCGTTATCCGCGAGTGTTTTCAGAAAAAATTTAATTATATATGAAGCGAATATATCCAAGTCGTGCCATTTTCTTCAAGGTGATATGAAACTCGTCGTGCCAAAGTGAAATAAGAGAAGAACTTGTCAGCATATCACCTTTCAGAAAAAAGCATGACCTTTTACAATCTGCAAATAGAGAGCTTCAAGTATGATTTTATTTTGCACTGAAAGCTGTCTGAGTGAATTAAGAATCGTTATGAAAGAACCATTTACAATTTGATTTATTCGTAAAACATTATCTTAAACCTGAAACCTTTATTGAACACCCGGGCAGGTTCTTTCATTACGAGACGTTATTCACGAGTTCTTTCAGAAAAAATAAAATTATACTTGAAGCGATCATTTTCCGGTCATGCCATTTTCTTCAATGGTAATGTCGTTCCCTTTTAACCATAATCAACGTATTCCCTATCACCGACAGGCTGCTGAGAAGCATGGCGCACACGGCGACCAGAGGCGTCAATAGACCGCTCATGGCGATGGGTATGCTGATGATGTTGTAAATTAAGGAAAATATCAAATTCTGATGAATCTTTCTGTTCACAACCTTTGCTAGATTTAAAAAGTCAGGTATTTGTTCAGGGCTGCCCCTCATGAGTGTTATGTCAGCCGCTTCTTTGCCCAGATGACTTCCGGAGTGAACAGCGATGGCCAAATCCGATTGGACAAGAGCAGGGGCATCATTGACTCCGTCTCCCACCATGGCGACCTGTTTTCCACTTGTTTGCAGTTTTTGAATAAAAAGGGCCTTATCCTGTGGTAGCTTGTCACCGAAAGCTTTATTTATGCCCAACAACTCTCCTGTGATTTGGGTTGTTCGATCACCGTCTCCGGAAATAAGCGACACGCGGTAACCCATATTTCTTAATTGTTCTATGGTCTTTGCCGCGCCGTCTTTGAGCGTATCACCAAAAACGAACCAGGCACAAAGTCGGCCACTGCAACTCATGTACACCGTTGAATTTAAATCTTTATAATTTGTATCAATCTCAGAGAGATACATATCGTTTTTTAAACGATTGCTGATAAAATTTTTTGATCCTATATGAACTTCATCTCCTTCAACTATACCGGAAATCCCATTCTGATAACAGCGGATTTTATCCAGTCGACCTGACAGTGAAGCAGTATCAGGAGCGTGTTTAACAATTTCTGTGGCAATAAAATGGTCTGATTTTCTTTCAAGAGCGCCCGCCAACTGGAGAACCTGCTCCTTAACAAATGAATCGGCAACATGGACGGCTAACAATTCCCAATCTCCTTTGGTCAGTGTTCCTGTCTTGTCGAGGACGATCTCATCGATATCTTCAACCCGTTCGAATGCTGAAAAATCTCTAATCAGGACACCTCTATTTTCCGCCAGAGAAATGCCTGCAACGCGGGCAATGGGGATGGCAATCCCCAACGCACACGGACAGGCGATCACCAGGACCGTAAGGGATCGTATCAGTGCATTTTCAAAGTTAAAACCGGGGATCAGGACGGTTAGTCCGGTTGCAGCCGCTATCATCAGGACAATGGGGACAAAAAAGCGCAAAATACGATCGGTTTTTCCCTCCAATGGCGTTTTTTGCTGCAACGCCGTTTCCATTATCAAAATCATTTGACCCAAAATAGAGTCTCCTCCAACAGCTTCGGCCCTAACTCTGTATGCGCCTTGAAGAACCCGGGTCCCGCTTTTGATGCGATTTCCAGACGTTTTCTGAATGGGCCGTGCTTCTCCGGTAATTGATGATTCATCTACTGACCCGGTACCTGTAAAAATCAATCCGTCTGCCGGGACAATTTCGCCGGCTTCGATCATAAAAACATCATCTTTCCGGAGCAACTCGGCACTGACATAGCGGCCGTCCGGGAATTCTGTGCTGCAGCGCTTTGCCTTTGTCGGTTTGAGAGAGAAGAAGTTTTTGAGATCTTCATGAATAGAATCCAGGGCTTTTCTTTCGATGTTTTTCCCCAGCAGCGTCAGGGTTATCAGCACGGCGGCGGTATCAAAAAAAAGATGAATACTTCCGGAAAGCAGGTTAAATGTGCTGTAAAGA
Source organism: uncultured Desulfobacterales bacterium (assembly GCA_937925895.1). Lineage (GTDB taxonomy): Bacteria > Desulfobacterota > Desulfobacteria > Desulfobacterales > UBA11574 > CALANC01. Next base: position 6,057 of record CALANC010000113.1, on the reverse strand, counting down.
AACGCACTGCAAGCGCCGATGGTGATCAGTGTTTCCATTCCGAACGCTGCGGTGGAAAAACCGGTCCAGGCTCTTTGATAAATTGGAGCGCCGCCGTACAGGAGAACAACGCCGGTCAGAAAAAAAATGGGCCAAGAAAGCTTATAAACGGCTTCCGGGGTAAGCTGGATGAAAAACCCGGAATAAAGCGCAAAAGATAGCATCATTACATTGGCGGTGAGAAAGGCCGAAAAAGCAAACCGGATAAATTCCTTTTTTTTTAGATTGGATTCAAATGTTTCACCGGGAATTGACGCCTGGTAACCGATACGGTTGATTGCGGCGATGATTTGATCCGGAGATGACTTCATTGGATCATATTCACACCGGAGCCTGTCGGTAGAAAAATTGCAGGAGACGTCCGTGATTCCGGGTATTTTTTTTAGGATTTCTTCCAGCATCCAGGAACACGCGAGGCACCACATCCCGGTGATCTGCAGGTTGAGAGGAAGCGCCTGGCCGACGGACTCAACGCCGGCGAAGGAAGTGGAACTGTTCGATTCGGATGCTGATTTGCCTGTCTCTATTTTCGCCTGGTCGTCCTCAGAGCCGGGAATGATGCCCATGTCCCGGCATTTTTTAAAAAGTTCGGTTTCTCTGAATCGGGCGGGATCCTCCGAGTCAGATGCTTCCCACAGGATGTTAAAGACCTGTCTGCATCCCAGGCAGCAGAAACGATAGGTCGTTTCCATAAATATGGATTTTTGCTTGCTTTTACCAACAGGAAGACCACATAAGTCGCAGGGTATAAAATCGGCACGCATGTTAATTATGGGGAGGTAAGGATTTCAGGAAAGCAATAATTTTCCAGCGGTCCTGAATACGAATGGTTGTCGCAAGCGGTGGTTGTCTTCCATCGGGCACGCCGTAACTGATAGATTTGAACAAGACACCTTCCGATTGTGACTGGACTTTTTTACTTCTCAAGTCGGTGGGAAGGGGATGAAAGCTCTGGCCGACGGTTCCATTACCATCGAAGTACTTTCCGTGACATTGAGTGCAATAGGTAAAATACAACGCCTTCCCCGATTCGATTATTTCAGGATTGGTTTTTTGAAAAGGGCTAATTAAATCTTCTCCCTCGGCCCTTTTATAGATCAGCTCGCCTTCGTAAAAGGGAACCACACCCGATTCCATCACTAAAAGTTTTTCTTCATGTGGCCGAACGGCCGGAGTTTCCCACATACGGCCGAACTTCATATTTTTATCATAAATAGTAAGGATGAGGTAGGCTGTAGTGAGAGCTACGGCTACCAACAAAGTTAGGATCACAATTCGCTTCATTTATTCCCCCTCGGCTCCTTTTACGTGTTGGGGAAAAGGCAGTGGTTCGTAAATCGCATAAGGCGATTCTCCGGGCACATCCGGAACGGGCCGGAAAGCCCAATCCGGCTGACCCATGTCACCGACCACGAGAAAAGACAGCGCCCCCTTAAACAGAATAAATAACGCCAGGAGAATGATAACGATCCACGTCGTCACCGCAAAGCTCTTTTTTTGAACCTGCGTATCCATATCAGATCTTAATCCCCAACAAACCGATCATGAGAATGTAACCAAACACCCAGATAACCGTTCCCAGAATAATAAGCAAGAGAACCAAAGGAAACGGCGCGTCGCGCTCCTCGATACCCAGCGGATAACGATGGGTGATCCGGGTGAGTTTTTCTTCGGAATCTTTGCTGTGAAAATAACTGAATTTCAGGGCGATGGCAATCAACAGCAAGGTGATGAATGCCGGGAAAAAATACAGCACAAAATGTTGAATGTTCAGCAAATTAAAATAACGCATGCCTCTTCACCTTAGGATTAACGATGTTCATCATCATCGCGGTCGTTATCCGTTCATCGCTGAAGATTTTATCAGCACAAAAAGAACGAAAACGGCGCTGGCCAGCAAACCCGAACAGACGATTCCAAACAAAACATATGCGCCGATGCGGTTTAACCTTGAAGTTCTGGCCGGTTCGGACTCGACGTCGCCATACAGCGGCAGAAAACGGGCCCGTTGCTGATCTTTAAATTGACCTGTTTTCAAAGCCCACAGAAATACCAAAATGCTGATAATAAAACCTGCCGTCATGTAGGCGATGAAATAAGGAAAATACATTGTTTTTTAATTGGTTAATTTCTTTATTGTTTAAATGGTTGATTTGCTGATTGGTTTAAAACTATTTAACGATTTATCCACTCAACTGTTTAACGAATCATCCAACTCAGGGTTCGTAGGACGCATCGATCCCCTTGGGTTCGGTGTTGGCATCGCTTTGATTGATGAAGTATTCAGCGACGTAGTTGCCCACGTCCCAGATTTTTTCCGACTCCAATTCTTTCTTGAAATAAGGCATGGCCGATCCGGTAATACCGTTCATGATCTGATAATAGATGATCCCCCCGGAGATTTCTCTGCCCTTGAGTATGGTGAAATTAAGGGGTGGTGGATAAATCCAGGGCTGAGCAGGGCCCATACCGTCGCCGATTGGACTGTGACAACCCAGACAAAAATCCTGGTAAATTTTGTGTCCCCTTGCCAGACCCGCCGGTGTGGTCGGGTAGGGATTGGGGATGTTGCGCCACCCCTCGGGAACATGCTCGGCTAACCATCTGATATTGTGCGCCGGACCGGCTTCGTAAGCTGTGGCAACCTGTTCCTTCCAGTGGCGTTGCCTTTGCATGCGCTTGTCGGCACCCTTCATACCGAGACTCTGTATGTAAGCCGTAAGGCTTTTTATGTTTTCCATTCCCAGCCACTCAAACGGCGGCATGATTGAATTCGGTCGGGTGTAGCGGGGATTGATAAAGTGGGCAATGTGCCAGTCGTCCGGATGTTCGCCGCCTTCTTGTGAAAGATCCACCCCGGTGCGCGCCGACCCCAGCGCAACGGGCTCGTCGCTGATATAATCCCCGGCCTGGGCGATCCTTTCCGCACCGTGCCCCCAGTCGATGGTTCGGATGGACTGGCTGTGACAGTAGACACAACCGTTGGCCAGGTATATTTTACGCCCACTCTCCTCCAGAGCTGTTCGCTGTCGATAAATTTCCGATGGAGCCGTATGCCGATGGGTGTAGGGCCATAAAACCACGACAAAAGTCACCGCTGCAAGGATGAGCAACGATCCGAAAATGATTGCTTTTGGTGTCATTTCCTGACTCATGCTTTTGCTCCGGGGTTGAAAAAAATCGTTCTGACAATATTGTACAAGCCGATGTAAGCGCCGCTGAGGATCAGAAAACCGATGGCTACCCGCAGGACGTAATATATTTGAATTGCCGGAAGGACACGATATACCGTTTCGCCGTTGAGCCAGGCATTTCCTTGAATCAATCCGACGATCGTCAACACCACTGTAAAGCCCCCGCTACCGATAAGCACCAGCCAGTACTGCAGATCGGCCAGAAAATGACTGTAAAGCGGCTTGCCGGATATTTTCGGCAGTACATAATACATACCGCCGAGAGCGGTCATACCGGCAAACGCCAAAACCCCGAGATGGGCATGACCGACCACCCAGTTGTTGAAATGAGTGACCCGCTGGACCTGTGGCAGGGCCATCATTGAACCCTGAATATTGACGAAAAAGTAAAAAATGGTGCCGGCAAACACGAACTTGCCGGCCACATCCGCATGAATTTCACCCACCTTTCCTTTGACCGTATACCAGATATTGATTAGGAAAACCATGACCGGAATGACCATGGCAACGCTGTCGACAATGGAGATGACCTTCAGCCAGGTGGGCACCGGCACCTGCAGCAGGTGGTGGGTGCCGATGTGGGTGTAAACCACGAGCAACCCCCAGAACCCGACGAGGGAGAGGCTATGACTGTAGAGCGGATTGCGCGTCACCTTGGGGATGACGTAGTAGGCCACACCCAACGACAGCGGGGTCAGCAGCAGACCGAAAATGTTGTGCCCGTAAAACCACAGCAGAATAGCATCCTGGATCCCGACCAGAGCGCCGCTGGACGGTTTCCAGATAACATTGCCGAGGCAGTAGGTTGTGGCGGTTAGTACCACAGCGGCCAGGGCATACCAGATGGAAACATACAGAATGGGCTCTTTGCGGGAGCGCACCGTCATCACCAGATTGACGATCACCAGAGCGAAGTTGATAACGATCAACATGTCGACCGGCCAGATTAGCTCGGCATACTCCCGACCCTGAGTGTAACCGGCCGACAAGGTGACGACCCCGATGGCAATAGTAATGTTCCATAATATGGCGTTGTATACGCCGAGTTTCTGGCTGAAAAGTTGGGTTCGACCCAGTTTGGGCACATAATAAAAAGCTGCGGCCAGCAGGCCGGGAGTGACAAAGCCGAACAGCACCAGGTTGACGTGAATGGGCCTGATGCGCCCGAATTGAAGCCAACCGATGTTGGCCATAAAATCAGGAGCGATCAGATAGCCGGCAGCCACCATTCCCATTGAGGTGGCCAGAGCAAACCACAGCGCTGAGGTAAGACTGAAGGCAATGGCGGCCTTGTTGATTTCCTGCTCCATGCCGGTGTCTATTTCCATGGGCCCAATAATCCTTTATACGGTATCCTTCTCAAAAATTTCTTTTTTGACCGGCTTGCTCCCCCGCCGCGAAGCACTGCCGAATGGCAGAACCTCCGCCCTTTAGGGCGGGGAGCTTCACTCCGGCTTCCTGCCGAACAGTGTTTAACTGTGACATGCGAGCCAACAGTCCAGGTTTGCATTTTTCTTTTGATGGCATTCGATGCAAAAACCCATGTAAAAATGTTCCCCTTTAATGCGATCGTAGGTTTCTACCGCCCCATGACATTCCTTGCAGAGAATCTCTTTGCGAATGTGTCGCTGGTGGTTAAACAGCACGTGTTCAGCCAGGTAATTGGCTTTGCGCCAGGGGGTCGGCGTCCGGGTGTTATAGTATTCGTGTTCCTTAAGAATCCAGGGATGCCGGGCGATGATATATTTGTGACAGTGCAGGCATTTTTCTACCGGCGGCAGTCCGGGGTGCCGCGAGTAACTTACATAGGGATGGCAGTACTGACACTGTATGTTTTTCACCCCGGAATGAACGCGATGGCTAAATGGAATCGGTTGCTCGGCCCCGATATCTGTACCCGGTGTTGCGTAGAAAAAAAACAAAAATAAGATCACCAAGGCCGTGCTGCAGATGCTCAACAGCAGAGGACCGATATTGCGCCTCAGCGATTGCAGGCTGCTTCTAACAAAGATAAACAAAACAATCAGCAGGGTTGCGAGTGTTATGGTGGTGATCAATATTTCCATCAGATCACCTCCCCTTTTTTAGCCCTGATAAATTCTGGAAACAGGTTCAGAAAAAACGTTACAGCTAACACGATTAAACCCAAAAAGCCCAAAAAAATTAAACCGTCAGCCAAACCCAGCGGCAAAGATGACGAGTGTTGAGTCAACGCCGGTCCTATGAGCAAAAGATGTTCCAGCCAGATTCCCATGATAACTACCGTACAGAGGATGCTCATAAACTGGGGCTTTGTTTTGATTTTCTTATTCAAAAGTATGATAAACGGTATGATGAAGCAGATGATAAAGACAAACCAGGCCAGACCATTCCAGGGTGGCGTCATGGTGCGTTCTATGACGTAGGCTGTCTCTTCGGAAATGTTACCATACCAGATGACCACTAGCTGGACGTAGAAAAAGTCGGCCCAAACCAGACAAAAGGCAAAAAAGAGTTTGCCCATATCATGGAACTGTGAAGGCGCTAGATTAAACTCAATTTCTGGAGATAAATGGAGTATGGATGCGAAGATAATCAGCCCTCCCAACCCTACATAAAACGCTTTAACAAACGTGTACGCTCCGAACAGGGTGGAGTACCAGTGGGGATCCATGCTCATCACCAAATCGTAACCGATCAGCGATAGGATCAGCGTAAACGCTAATATATAAAGAACTCCAAGAACCTTCATGCGGTTGTTGCACTGCCGCGCATTGCCAATGGAGTGATTCCATCGTTTATATAAAAATTGTCGGATTCTGCCATGAGATATGCTGCGATCCAG
>CALANC010000112.1 GCA_937925895.1 uncultured Desulfobacterales bacterium | reverse complement strand
TGATAATCCCCATGGATTGCCAGATGGGGTATGGAATAGTAAACACTCTTGGGCATTGTTCTATCCAGCATTTTTAGCAAGGTGTCAAAGTGATCTAAAAAATAAATGTCAAAAGGGGACTGGCCGTTATGTTGCGCATGTTTCCTCCAGCGTTGAGCCAGTAATTTAACTTCATCGAAAACGGTTTTTTCTTTCCATTTGGTAATCCCTTGCCAATTATATATTGTGTCGTGATACAACGCGAGCATTCCTGCAGCACTCTTAAGCTCCCCCTCACTGCAGTTGGGGGCATCCCAGGTATATTTGTCTTTTCCAGGCAGGTAACTTAAAATAGCAATATAGTCTTCTGGTAATTTATCTTTAAAACACCACTTCGCATGAATGAATGTTTCTCCCTCTTTGGTGGTAACGAGTCGTGGAGAAAACTGAAACCCTCTTTTTTGCAGTTTTTCTAGTAACGCATGTTCAAACTTGATTTTTTCTTCACTGGTTCCCTGTCTGTAACGTCTCAATAAATATCGGTTTTTCTTCCCATTAGAAACCATTTCAATTATATAGCTTTCGTTGATATATCCTCGTAAGATTTTCTTTTTCCGGATTAATCGCCCGATATCATAGTGGTCTCCGAGCATTCTTTTTACTTTTGTAAAGATATCCTTTTGACCGACAACTATATCATCGGTTCTTGAGTTTTGATGTACCCTATTAATCACCGGACAACGCACCTTTTTACCCGTAATTGGGCAATGGATTTAAAATTTAGAAGTTCATCGTAGCGGTATCGGCGTTCTTTTTCCCTAAAAAACTCCGGATTCAACACCTTGTTGTCTTGAAATTGCTGTAAAACATAAAGCATCGCCCCATTTATGCTAAGGGAAATTTTTTCTACAACATTCGTATCTACCAAAGGCTTAACACAGGTGGTTCTAAATTCATAGGTCAATGGCGATTCCATGATGATTTTGATGCTTGAAAGTATATGATCCGGATTGCATTCTTTTTGTATTATAGGGGCGTATTCATAAGGGTCTGTCTTGATATCCATGGCAACATAATCGATCATGCCTTCATCTATGAGCTTCTTGATTACATCCGGTCGACTTCCATTGGTATCCAGCTTTATAGGATAGCCCATTTGGTGGATCTTTTTACACAAAGGAAAAAGCTCTTCATGAAGTGTCGGCTCCCCTCCGGTTATCACCACACCATCCAAAAGCCCTTTGCGCGCCTCCAAAAAATCATAGACATCGTTTAAGTTTAAAACATTAGTTGGTTTGTTTCTCACAAGATCCGGGTTGTGACAATAAGGACATTCAAAGTTACAACCCGAAGTAAAAAGAACACAGCTTATCTTTCCCGGATAATCGATAAACGAATTCTTTTGCCAGCCGCCGATAATCATATATGGTCACCACGTGTGAATGAAACCTTTTACAAAACAGGAACCAAAAAAGATTTTTCGAATTAAAGAATGCATTTTGATCGCCGTCATATTTCAATTAAACAAAAAAAGTCGGGAAAGTAAATGATCTTATTTTTGTTCTTTTCCAGATCACATGTTTTTGTCAGGATGTTGGAGAAGAGCTTGGGGAAGGGTAGAATTTAACCGGTTATCTCGGCTCTTATAAATGGGGATATTTTTTTAACTTGAAAACGTATCGAGCTTAAATGTCTTTCTCATGCCAAACTCAGCTTGTTTCCCATTATTCCACTGTTTTACAGGTCGCAAATAGCCAACAACTCTTGAGTAGACTTCTGTCTCCCTGTCGCACATAGAACATATCTCCTGTTCACCATTAAGGTAACCGTGGGAGGGGCAGACGCTGAAAGTCGGTGTAATGGTGAAATATGGAAGACGAAAATTTGCTGTTATCTTTTTGATCAGGCGTTTGATAGTATGAATATCACCCACCTGCTCTCCAACAAACACATGGAAAACCGTTCCACCGGAATATTTTACTTGCAAGTTGTCCTGAAGAAAAAGGGAGTCAAAAATATCATCGGTGTAATTAACCGGTAGTTGTGTTGAGTTTGTGTAATATGGCGCCGCCCCATGTTTATAATCATCTTCGTTGGCACAAATAATATCGGGGAACTTTTTTTTGTCCAGCATACAAAGGCTATACGAGGTACCTTCACCAGGAGTTGCCTCCAGATTAAAAATATCTCCTGATGCATCCTGCATTTCAGAAATTATTGCACGAATGAAGTCCATGACTTTTAGTGAAAAAATTTGTCCATTTTCACTGGCAATATCTTCTCCTAAGAAATTCAAGCAGGCTTCATTCATTCCAATGATACCAACGGTAGAAAAATGATTTCTCCAATACTTGGAGTTACCATTTTTTACCTCCCTTAAATAAAATTTTGAATATGGATACAGGTTCCTGTCTGTAAATTTTTCAAGAACCTTCCTTTTTATGGTTAGGCTCTCCATTGCAAGATGGATTTTTTCTTTTAATCGAGAAAAAAAGTCTCTTTCACTTTCGGATAGATATCCGATACGCGGCAAATTGATGGTGACCACCCCGATGGACCCGGTGAGAGGATTTGCTCCGAACAGGCCGCCGCCTCTTTTTAGTAATTCCCTGTTGTCGAGCCGTAGACGGCAGCACATGGATCTTGTATCTTCAGGTGACAGATCTGAATTAACGAAATTGGAAAAATAGGGGATGCCGTATTTGCCGGTCATTTTCCAAATCATGTCAAAACTTGGATTATCCCAGTCAAAGTCAGTCGTAATATTATAGGTGGGTATGGGAAAAGTAAAAACCCTTCCTTTTGCATCACCTTCCATCATGACCTCGGCAAAGGCCATATTTATCATGTTCAATTCCGGTTGAAAGTCAGCGTATGTCTCGTTTCGTTCGATCCCGCCGATTACGACCGGCTGATCTTTCAGACTGGATGGAACGCAAAGATCCATGGTCACGTTTGTAAAAGGCGTCTGAAAACCGACACGGGTCGGGATGTTGATGTTAAAAACGAATTCTTGAAACGCCTGCTTTACGTCTTTGTAAGCCAGTCCGTCAGACCGTACAAAGGGGGCAAGAAGGGTGTCAAAATTAGAAAATGCCTGGGCTCCTGCCGCTTCCCCTTGCAATGTATAGAAGAAATTCACTATTTGTCCCAAGGCCGATCTCAGATGTTTGGGTGGAGCACTCTCAACTTTACCTGCTACACCTACGAACCCTTTTCTTAGTAAATCCTGCAAGTCCCAGCCGACACAATATACAGAAAGGAGACTCAAATCATGAATGTGAAAATCACCATCTTTGTGCGAAGATCTGATTTCAGGCGGATATATGCTGTTTAGCCAGTATTCTGACGTAACATCTGAAGATATGTAATTGTTCAGCCCCTGAAGGGAATAGCACATATTACTGTTTTCTTTGATTTTCCAGTCAAGCTTTTCGATATAGTGATCAACAAGATCAACGCTTGCTTTGGTTGTGATTTTTCTAATCTGGGCATGCTGTTCTCTGTAAATAATGTATGCTTTTGCGGTCTTGTAAAACGGAGAATCCAGGAGCACTCTTTCCACAATATCTTGAATTTCTTCGACTTCCGGGATTGGGCCCATTCTAAGATCACGGGATAGAGTAAGAACCTTAAGTGTCAGCTTTTTTGCTTCTCTTTCCTCGAATTCTCCGGTCGCTTTTCCGGCTTTTGCTATTGCAGCCGTTATCTTTGATGAATCGAACGGCACCTGGATATCGTTGCGTTTTTTTATTTTTTCAAACACGTGCTTACCTCAACAGCCTGTAAAACAACCAATTTTTAGGCACTTTGAAAATTGCTTGAAGGTTTTTAGATATGAAACAACTTGTGGAGAACCACTTGGTTTCGACGGTGACTGGATGTTTATCACCATATATTGTTATGTGTCAATAGCAAAAACAATATGTAGTGCTATTGGGTGGCGCAGAAAAACACCCTGATTGGACAGCCCAATTTTTGGGAAGAAGATTGATTCAGCCATTTCATAGCTTGCTTTTCTCCCCTATTTAAGTAATAAATACAGAAGGATCTTTCACGAGCAAATAACTAGTGTTCATCCACAATTGACGAAAAGCTAATGCGTATCGATCAAAAAACGGTGTTTAGAAAAGCAATTGTTCCCTGGTATGATTCCGAGATCGTATGTTTGTTCACCATTGTTATTATGTTCCTGGTTTTTTTGTTCGGTTTTGCAGGTGTTGCGGTAGCGCGCGAAAATGTAAAATACCATGACCATATTTGGGTTCCCGTTTCTCTTATTGTGATGAGTGCAAGCATCATTATTTCGACAACAATCCGTCTTACCCGAAGATATACCTATCGATTCTCAAAATAATCTAATGCAACAAGATTTCTGATTATCCAAGTTTTGCTCCCAAATCTTGATCGCAGTCCACAGCCCGGGTTTTGTAAGCATTGATGCCGGATAGGGATAGGTTAGACAATTAAAACAGATAGTTTATTGCTTACGAGAAACAAACCAATGACAATAAGCAATACGCCTGCTACCAGATTAACATATTTCACCACTCTGGAGGCCTTTTTCATAAATTTTAAAAGAAAATTGATGAAAATAGACATGATAATAAATGGTAATGCCAATCCGGCCGAATAGATACCTAAAAGCAAAATTCCCTGACTGACCATATCCTGGTTGCCGGCAACAATTAATATTGATCCTAACAATGGGCCTATACAAGGGCTCCAGCCGGCGCCAAAAGCCATTCCAATTAAAAATGTGACGGAATCAGGGGTAGAATGCACGGTGAAAAGAAGGATAAAATACCTGCCAAAAAGGCGGCGGCCAATGATATGGCCTCGGCGAACATTTATCCTCCGGCGATCATAGGCAACAAAAAAATATCTGAATTATCAGGAACCAAAAACGTGTCAAAATAGGGTCGGGATACATGTTTATCATTTATGCGTACAACCGCATAATTGTGTGTCTCACAAAGAGCCTCGAGCAAATCCGCTACGGTCATCCCCTTGTTCCAAGGATGTTGTTCCCCATTAACAGTGATCAATTCTCTACTCCATGGGCCTTGAGTAATGCCACAACCTCTGGAAAATCAATCCCGAGTCGCTTCACCGTTTCGTTTGTTGGAATGCCGTCTTTGGTCCATCCCCTGCGTTTATAGACCGCATCTTTGAGTTTCTCATAACGTTCTTCACGGAGTTTGCGCAACAGCATGATTTTTTCTTCGGTTGACTTATTCTTAATATCGATATTGTGTTCCTCGACAAGCTGTTCATCGTAACGCTCTTGTCTCGATTCATATTCAACAGCCTTAACCGGTCCAACCGCACGGTAGGGGATATCATCGTCCGTCCGTTTCCCAAAGCCCATCTTAAGATTAAATATCCGCTGAAAGTTGTATACCGCTTCACTCATACTTATAAGATCGTCCGGCAGCACCTTGTTTCCTGTAACCGCCGTGTAATACTCCGCATACCACTCAACGTGTTTCATTACCTTCGCCGGCTCCGGTGTGTCCTTATTATCTTCGGGAACAATATCGTTCCAAGGAAGCTTGCACAGCCCACACAAACCAAACCAGGTTCGAAACATGGGAAACCAGTGAAGCGCCTCGGCCTTCTGTTCGAAGGAAGGCATAAAATTATGCACCATATCTAGAAAGATAAGCCAAGCCTCATCATGTTGCGGGCCCTTAAGTGCAAGACCATAGCCGCCCTGCTGGGCGAGTGACTCCTTGGTCATATATTCCGAAAATTCAAGCCCTTTTGCCTCCATACCGATATCATTCATGATATCGAAATCAGCACCAAAATCGTTGGCAAAAATTGCTTTCATTTTGCGCACCCCCTGCCCGACAATTTTGCCAAACCCCTCTCCTCTCCCCATTTGATGTATGATCTCTAAGGCTGCTAGCCGGTTGCCAAACGTCAGGTCCAATCCTTTGGTATGGCTTGAATTAATTAAACCCATATCAAAACATTCCATGGCAAATGCCGTTGCCGTGCCTACTGAAATTGTGTCAAGACCATAATTGTCACAATAAAAATTCATTTCGATTATGGCATGTGGATCAAAGATACCCAGGTTTGATCCGCAACCCGCAATGGTCTCGTATTCGGGTCCGTCAACGAATACCCTTCTACCCTTATAAGGACCTGTTATCGAAACGAAATCTTTTACCCCATGAGAGCAGGCAACCGTACATCCCATCCAACACCCGTCAAAACCGGCGTCAAATATACGCCGGTAAATTTCCTGACCGATATTGCCCGCCTCAGCATGCTGGCCGAACTGGAAATTATTTACGGGAAGAAGATCAAAGTCATTCATTATTGAAACAAGGTGGGTTGTTCCGATTTTTGCCATTTCGTTTTGTTTGGGATCCAGCTCGGTAATCTCTTTGGAGTATCTCCTCCCTACTTCTTTTAAGGCGATCATATCTGCCGGATTATTTGTGCTTGCTTTCACTGAATCCCAACGCACCACAATCGCTTTGATTCCTTTATCTGCAAGAACAGTACCGATTCCACCCCGCCCGGCTTGCTTGTATCTGGCCCGCTTTCTCTTGGAATCGTACCAGGTAAAGTTAAGGCACCCCATCAGGGTATGCTTGGCACCCGGACCTGTCGAGACCACGGAAATATTGCGAGGTTTTCCTTTACCAAAGTGCGTCGTCAAGATCTCCGAAATATCATAGGAGTGATCCGACAATCCCGATGTTTGCAAAATTTGAATTTTTTCATCAACGCCATCAATATAAATGATGATCTCTTGTGATGTTTTCCCCTTGATCTCAACTGCGTCAAACCCGGAAAACTTCAGATAAGGCCCGAAATATCCGCCAACATTCGAGTCGATTACAGAGCCCGTCAATGGAGAGATCGTAGTCACGATACTTTTGCCGGAACCAGGATACATAGGGGTCCCGCCCATAGGACCTGAAGCGATACATATGGCGTTTTCAGGATCCGTCCATTTTGTTGTGCTCTTGACAGCATGCCATAACAGCCAGAGATCAAAACCCTTGCCCCCGATAAAGACGCTCTTCATTTCATCCGTTACGGGTTTTATTGTCACGTCTGATTCAGAGATGTCTATGCTAAGCGTTTGATTGGCATAAC
>CALANC010000111.1 GCA_937925895.1 uncultured Desulfobacterales bacterium | reverse complement strand
ATGTTTAGATCCCCGATTCCGTATCCTTTTTCCGAAAGACCTAGTTGGATCGATTGTAACGTCCCCGAGCCCTGTTCACGGATAATGAAAGGTTCCTTGAAAATTTTTTTCAGTTTCACGTCTTTTGTCATTGCCCACTTGTGATCTGCGGGAACGACAAGCTGCATTTCATCCTCAATCAATTTATCTTGGGTAATGTTTCGATCGGATGACTTGGCTCCTACCACACCAAGTTCTATTATACCGGAAACAATGTCCTGTGTTATTTTATCTGTATCACCAATATGCAGTGAAATGGTGACCTCCGGATAACTCCGTGTAAAGGCACCTATTAATCGAGGCAGGATATATACTCCAGGAATCGTGCTGCCCCCGATAACAAGGCGGCCTTTAATTTTTCCCTGGAACTCAGCCATTGCAGTTTCAGTTTCATCCCGCAAGCTGATAAGCTTCCGTGCATATTTGTAAAGCAATTCGCCGGCTTTCGTTGGAACGGTTTCTTTGCCGAGTCGATCGATGAGCTGACAGCCGAAATGATTTTCCAAATCTTTAATGTGGCTGCTTATGGTCGGCTGAGACAGACGGATCATTTTTCCTGCTTTGGAAAAACCTCCCAACTCGACGACATTACAAAAAATAGTGAGTTGCCATAAATCCATTTTAATTCCTTCCTTTTAACGTGAATGCCACCAAGGTGAGTTTCATATCGCCTTGAAGAAAATGGCATGACCTGGATATGATCGCTTCAGGTATAATTTAATTTTTCCTGAAAGAACTCGTGAATAACGTCTCGTAATGATAGAATCTGCCGTGGCAAAAATAAAGATATTTGGTTTGAGAAAGTGCTTCGCCTCTAAATCAAAAAGTTCGTGATTCTTTCATAACGATCCCTAATTCACTCAGACAGCTTTCAGTACAAAATTAATTCACACCTGAAGCTCTCCGTTGCAGCCAGTAAAAGGTCACGCTTTCTTCTGAAAGTCGATTTGCTGGCAAGTTCTTTTCTTAGTTCATACTATCTAATTGAGTTTCATATCACCCTGAAGAAAATGGCATGACCTTTCTTTATATCAACTATAGAGAACGATTTCAATTTAGAAGAAACTGGCAAAAAAATTGTCTTGACAACTTTACCAATTTATGGAATTGTTCTATAGAATACGATGCTTAACTCTCGATCACCTATACCATTATATCATCAACTGGCTGATATTCTTCTCAATAAAATCCGCTCAGGAGAATATGCATCCGGGTCCAGAATTCCGTCAGAAAACAGCCTCGCTGCCAAATACAATATCGGGCGGCCAACCGCAAGACAGGCTACAGACATTCTGGTTCGCAAAGGCATATTGAAAAGAAAGCGTGGTTCAGGGACTTTTGTATGTGAGCCCCGAAAGGAGATTGATCTTTTTTCTTTGGGTGGAACGATCTTGTCATTTCGACAGAAGGGAATATCGGTCAGAACTCGAATTCAGAAGAAAATCCGGTTGAAATCTATTGGAGATGATCCTGAAAATCCGTTTTCAAACAAAAAAGCCTACTTTTTTTCAAGGATAAGCAGTGTTGGGAAGATTCCGGTCCTCATAGAAGACATATATCTGCATGAAACACTGTTTTCCGGGATCGATCGGCTGGATCTGGCAGGTCAATCCATCTCACACATTGTCCGTGATCACTACTATATGCAGCCATATGGCGGAAAGCAGAACTTCAGGATCGGTCATTTAACCGGGAAAAGGGCGCTCACATTAAACGTTACCCAAAAGACTCCCATTCTTATTGTAAAACGGTTTCTCAACTTTGCCCAAGCAAAAAATGCAGTGTATTCAGAACTTATCTGTCGAACAGACCAGTTTGTGTTTTCACAGACCATAGGAGGAATTCCAGATGATTGACCGGGGATATTATGGAGAATTCGGAGGTGCCTATCTCCCTGAGATACTTGTCGCCACCTTTGACCAACTTGTCGAAAAGTTTAATGAGGTTAAAGACGACCCCGATTTTTGGCGGGAATATACAGATATTATGTCCACGTATTCCTGTCGTCCGACTCCGCTTACCTTTGCTGATAACCTTACCCGGCATTGTGGTGGTGCCAGAATATTTATAAAGCGGGAGGATCTTAACCACACCGGCGCCCACAAAGCAAACAATGTTATGGGACAAGGTCTACTTGTCAAACGGATGGGAAAGACCCGGGTCATCGCTGAAACGGGTGCCGGACAGCACGGTGTGGCAACTGCCACCATGGCTGCAAAGTTCGGGTTCGCATGTACGATTTATATGGGTGAGGTTGATGTCCAGCGTCAACGGCCAAATGTTTTTTGGATGGAGCGGCTGGGAGCTGAAGTTGTCACCGTGCGCGAAGGTACACGAATCTTAAAGGATGCGATCAACGAATCGTTTCGTGATTGGGTGACAAACATGGACACAACGCATTATGTGCTGGGAACCACCTGCGGGCCCCACCCTTTTCCCGAGATGGTTGCTTATTTCCAATCCATTATCGGAAAAGAGGCCCGCAGACAAATTCTCGAAACAGAGAATCGTCTCCCGTCCCGTATTTACGCTTGCGTGGGGGGTGGCTCTAATGCATTGGGGATATTTCAAGCCTTTTTAGATGATTCTGTTGAACTCGTGGGAGTCGAGGCCGGCGGTAAAGGCCTTTCATCTGGTCAACACGCCTCCCGACTTAGCTCCGAAGATGCGAGCGTTGGTGTGGCACAGGGATATAAAACCTATTTTCTCCAAGACGGCGACGGACAGATGAAAGAAACCCACAGTGTGGCAGCCGGATTAGATTATGTTGGCGTTTCGCCGATTTTGGCCTACCTTGCAGCTACGGGGCGGGTTCGATTCGAGGCGGCTACCGACCTGGAAGTCGTTGAAGCGCTCTCGCTGACTATTAAAAAGGAGGGGTTGATTCCAGCTTTGGAATCTGCCCATGCGTTTGTACAGGCCTTTAAAGAAGCGCCAACCTTAGATCCATCGGAGATTGTTATAATTAATCAGTCCGGAAGAGGAGACAAAGATATTTTTACGGTTGCTGACGCATTTGCAGATCCTGAATGGCAAGAATTTATCAAGAAAAAAGCAGAGGATTATGATGCTTGAGATCTATATAAACAACCGGTTGAAAGAAAAAGAAATTTTGTTAATGACTCATATCGTTCTCGGGTATCCTACATTCGAAGCCTCCATAAGTATGATTGAGGCTATGGTCAATGCCGGTGTTGATCTAATGGAGTTGCAGATCCCGTTTTCTGAACCAATTGCGGACGGCCCAGTGATTTTGCATGCCAATCAAACGGCATTGGTCGGAGGGGCAACCGTTCAAAAGTGTATCGATTTTGCCCATAATGTGTCAAAAACCTTTGATATCCCTTTTTTATTCATGAGTTATTATAACATTTTGTACAAATATGGTGTTGAACGGTTTGCCTTTGCGATGTCTCGAAGTGGGATAAGGGGTGCCATCGTTCCCGATCTGCCTCCTGAGGAAGGCATGGACTATCTCAAGGCAATGAAAGCGTATGACCTATCTCCCATTTTTATATTTTCTCCCACAACGTCCGCAGAGCGAATGAAATACCTTGCATCCTTTGGAAGAGGTTTTATTTATTGCGTGGCCAGGAAAGGGGTGACCGGTGTAGAAACGGATTTTTCCAGTCAATTGGAAAAATATCTTGTCCGCTGCCGGAAAGCAACAGACCTCCCATTGGCACTTGGTTTTGGTGTTAAGAAAAGAAAAGATGTAGAATATTTAACAGGAAAGGCCGACATTGCCGTGGTTGGATCTCAGACAATTCGATTGGTGGATGAGAAGGGGGTTGACCACGTGGGTGATTTTATCAAAGGTCTCGTTGTTTGACAATAAAGACACCGTGTTTATTTTTGAAAAAATTTGACTAAAAAAAATTTTCTCTAGGAGCAATTAATGCGTTTTGATAAATTCACTATTAAATCGCAGGAGCTTATTCAAAAAGCCCAGTCTCTGGCTTCCCAGCACCGTAACCAACAGATAGAACCGGAATTCCTCCTTGCTGCCATGCTCGGTGAAGAAGAAGGAATTGCCAATACTCTGCTACGCAAACTGGGGGCATCTCCAACGACCGTTGCGCAGGAACTGGATTTTGCGATAGATAAATTCCCCAAAATTACCGGCGATGCGGTTGGCGAGCCGTATATTTCTCCCAGAACCAAAGGTGTACTTGACGCAGCTTTTGCAGAGTCAGCCAAAATGAAGGATCAATATGTCAGTATTGAGCACATCTTGCTGGCCATTCTGGATGAAAGGGACGGGGAAGCCAAACATATCCTTAGCCGACATGGCGTAACAAAGGACTCTATTTTAAAAGTGCTAATGGAAATTCGTGGATCACAACGTATTACGGATCCTCATCCGGAAGAGAAATATCAAGCCCTCGACAGGTTCAGTCGCGATTTGACCGACTTGGCTCGTCTGGGCAAGCTTGACCCTGTTATCGGTCGTGATGATGAAATCAGGCGCATTGTTCAAGTGCTTTCAAGACGGACAAAAAACAATCCCGTCCTCATTGGTGAGCCCGGCGTGGGAAAAACTGCAATTGTTGAAGGACTTGCTCAACGTGTTTTTGAGGGAGATGTATCTGAAACACTTAAAAACAGGCGTTTGGTTGCTCTTGATGTGGGATCTCTTATTGCAGGAGCAAAGTACAGAGGCGAATTTGAAGATCGTCTAAAAGCTGTTTTAAAAGAGGTGGAAAATGCGGAAGGAGAAATTATTCTTTTCATCGATGAGCTTCACACCGTTGTGGGTGCCGGTGCCAGTGAGGGTGCAGTGGATGCTTCCAATATGTTGAAACCTGCGCTTGCCCGAGGATCATTACGTTGCGTGGGAGCAACAACATTGAATGAATACAGAAAATATATTGAAAAAGA
>CALANC010000110.1 GCA_937925895.1 uncultured Desulfobacterales bacterium | reverse complement strand
AAACTGTAGAATATCCAGTAAAGAAATGCCAGGCCGACCCCATATGCAATACTCACCGGCAAGCTTTCCGCAACACCGCCTCTAACAGCGATACCTACACCCAACAGACACATGATGATGCAAACCATCGGAAAAGCTACTTTGGCGTAAAGGTCCACCCGGTAGACGGCTGCATTGTATCCTTCCAGTTCAACCTTTTTGATATATTCAGAAAGCTCCTTGAAAGTCATCTCTTCCGATTTTTTAATTACTCGTTTTAAATCTTCGGGGAAAAAACCTAACGTCTCAACCCGCTTTTTATGAAACATTATATCATAATTTCCACTTTCATTGTTGAGATTTTGTTCTATGATGTTGTGTAAAACCCATTTCCCGTTCCTGAAAACACCTTTTTTGGCATCTACCCTTCGGGTTAGCCTGAAATTCTCATCAAACTTGTTAAAGGCGACATCGAAAATAGTCTTTTCTATCGAATTATAATATGCAATATGTGTGATCATCTTGTTACCTTTGATCCAAATATTCTTTTCCTTCGAAATAACGGCAGATTCTTTTCGTACCTCCCTGAGCCATATTTGGTTTGCCTTTGCCGTGGTAATTGGAACAAATATTTCGGCTAAAAAGAAAAGTAGGATACTTAATAGAAAACCGATTGCAAGGACAGGTTTCAAAAGATAATAGATGCGAACACCACTACTTTTTAACGCCAAGATTTCGTTATTACGGGTCATGAGGCCGAAAACGATGAGAACAGCCAATAGGATACATATAGGAATTACCTGGGCTAGTATAAAAGGTGTTTTAAATATAAAAAAAATAAAGACTTTTGAAAGCGGTAAGCCTGCTTCCATAAAATTGTCTATCTTCTCAAAAAAATCGACGGCCACATATATACTTATAACGAACGCCAAAACAATACCGAAGTATTTTGAGATCTGAATAGTCAAGTATCTGTATATAATAGACATAATATTGACTTAGCTCGCTCCGTTCATCCGCTTCCAACTTATTTATTTTTTGCGTTCTTTAAGTGATGTTTTTTTATACATCATTTTAAAGAATCTAAGAAATGAATTGATCTTTACCGGACGCTCATTTGCGATCCTGACAAGAAGAAACAGCCCTAATCCACCCATAAAAATGTTTGGAAGCCACATTCCGATCACCGGCGGATAGGCGCCGGTTTCTCCAAAAACCCGCACTGCCGCCAACATTAAATAATATAGTAAAAAGCAAATAAGGCTGAGACTTAGACCCGCTGATCTTTTTGCTGATTTCGATTGTATCCCCAATGGAACAGCCAAAATTCCAAGTGCAAGACATGCGAAAGGAATTGAAAATTTTTTGTGAAATTCTATCAGTGTTACATAATATTGGGCATCCTTAACTTTGGCGTCCTTTATATACCTACGTAACTCGACAAGACTCATCTCTTTTTCATCTTTGGGCCTTCTTTTTTCAGAGGAACCTGTCTTTTTAAGATCAAGACGTATATCATAAGTATCAAAATTGATTGAATGCACCGACCTGCTTTCAAAATCGACCTGATTGATGATTCCATCGTACAACCGTAGGTGAAAAACAAGTTTCTCTGGTTCACTAATCAGTTTGCCATTTGGCGCCACAACTGTGTTGACGATATTATCAGTCCTTTTATCTTCAATAAAAACATTGACAAGTTTCTTGTTTTTAAAATCTACCTTGTTCATATAAAGCATAACTCCATCAAAATTGTCATTGAAAGTTCTTTCCTTAAATCCAGCGTCTATATGGGATGCAGCGACCTCATACGTTATTTCTTTGAGTGACTGCCTCCCCCAGGGATATCCATAAATAGACATTAAACCTGTGAGCAATAGTCCGAAGAGGCAAAAAAACAATACCGGCGGAAGCAATCCATAAATGCTCATGCCGCCGGTTTTAAGTGCAACAATTTCGTTATCGTTTGATAATCGGAGGAAGATCAGGAGAATGGCCAGCATAACTGACATGGGTACTACAAATACGAGGAAGTAAGGGACGGAACAAACAAGCATCAACAAGACTGAAGAAATGCTGATTTTGTAATTTACAATCAGTTTGGTGATATCGAGTATCTTTGTCATCAGGAAAACAAAGGTGAAAAATACCAAATTGACAATAAAAGGTGGGATCATTTCTTTAAAGATATATCTATTTACAATGGAGTTAATTCTCATATCGGGTAGGCGGTGGACAGATGATTATCTTTGAGATACGTACTTTTTGTGTTTCTTCCTCAATTATGTCCGGCTGAAATATTGATAATGCGCTATTCGGGTTGAAATTCCTTGTCCTGGCTATTACTATACTGCATCTGGTAGAGCTTGTAAAACTCCCCTTGTTGAGCGAATAGTTCCTCCTGATTCCCCTCTTCTACAATCTTACCATTCACTATGACAACGATTCTGTTGGCGTAATCGATGGTCGACAATCTGTGAGCAATGACAAAGGTAGTACGTCCTTTCATCAGATTTTTGAGGGCTCTTTGAACCAGCGATTCTGCTTCTGCATCGAGTGCAGAGGTCGCCTCATCAAGGATCAATATAGGAGCATCCTTTAATAGAGACCGGGCGATACAAATCCGCTGTTTTTCTCCACCAGAAAGACGTCCACCTAGCTCTCCTATATTGGTATCGAATTTTCCCGGAAAATCCTGTACAAAATCATAAGCATAAGCAGCTTTGGCAGCCTTTATGATTTCTTCATTAGTTGCATTCCGATTGCCATAAGCAATATTGTTCCGAATGGTATCATTAAAAAGGATGGGTTCCTGAGTAACAATGGCTATCTGATCACGAAGTGAAGATATGGAAGCATCTCGTATATCTGTGCCATCGATCCGGATGACCCCACGGTCTACATCATAGAACCTCGGTATTAGATTAACTAAAGACGTTTTCCCGCCGCCACTCATACCGATTATTGCCAGAATCTCACCTGCCTCAACATGCAGATTTATCTCCTTGAGAACCATAACATCATCGTATTTAAAAAAAACATCCTCAAAGGTTACCCTGTGAGGCTTCCGCATAATTTGTACGGGGTTTTCCGGTTCTTTAATATCTGATTCCGTCTCTATAATGTCAAACACTCTGTCTGATGCCGCAAGACCTTGTTGAATCGCATTGTTGAGTCCGCTCAGCTTTTTAATAGGCTCGTATAACATAAGAACAGCCGCCATAAAGGAAAAAAATGTTCCGGCTGTGGAAGTGCCTTCAATCACTTTAGACCCACCATACCAGATGATAAAAGCTATCCCGATCCCGCCAAGAAATTCCATGATAGGAGAGGATAATGATCGAGCAATAACCACCTTCATCTCAAGCTTGAAAAGTTCGAGAGTTCTATCGGAAAAACGTTTTTTTTCATATGATTCCATCCCAAATGCCTTGACTATCTTGTTACCCGCAAACGTTTCATGTAAAAACGAATTGAGTCTGCCCATAGATTCTTGACATCCGGTACTGACTCGGCGGACCCGTCTTCCGAATTCCACAACGGGATAGAAGGCCAATGGTAATATGACAATCGCAAATAAAGCCATTTTCCAATCACGGTAAAAAATAACGAATGTTAAACCAACTATAGTGAAGCAATCCTTCAGTGATCCGGTAACAGCGGTAGAAACCATCCCTTTAATAATATTGACGTCGTTGGTAATGCGCGACATCAGGACACCGGTTTTTTCTTTATGAAAAAAGGCCAGCGGAAGATCCTGAATATGGTCATAAAGATCGTTTCTGAGATTTCGGATGATACCTTCCCCAACATAATTCATTAAGTATGCTTGGCCATAACTCCCAAGGCCGCGAAGGAAATAAACCAGAATAACGGCAATAGGAATGATGATGAGCATTTGGGCGTCTTTATTGAAGAATATATCGTCCAGCACAGGTTTTACCAAAAACGCTGTTGCAGCGCTTGCAACAGCAATAACCAGCATGCACACCATTGCCAGAAATAGTCTGAACTTGTTTTCCTTGACAAGGAGTAGCAAGTGTTTGTGCCTGTCTTTTAATTTTAGTTTAAACATTTCTTTGCAATACAAACCTGGCGAATTCGTAAAATGTTTTTTCCCAGCGACATTGAGTATTTTTGGTTAATTGAAAGATCCATCTTAGGGGAAAAATGAATTTTACAGTTAAAAGTTTAATTTATAACATGCCAAATGCTATATCTGCAACGCGTTCCGAAGCACCCGGCCCGCCCAGGAGATCCCTTATGCTCAGCAGTTCGAGCCGAATTCTTTCAAGATCGGAAGAATCACTTAACATCTTAAATGCTATGTCTGCAATCCTTCCAGGAGATGCTTCTTTCTGTAACAGTTCGGGGACGATCTTTCTGCCTGCAATAAGATTGACCAACCCGATATGTTTTACCTGTATCATGGACCTCCCAAGCCAGTAGCTTATTGGAGATACTTTGTAAATGATCACCATCGGCGTACCGGAAATTGCTGCTTCAAGGGTAACCGTACCGGATGCGACAACCACAAATTTGCTTCGCTCAAATACTTTTTCGGAACCTTCTGCAACCAGTTCAAAAGCAACTGCTGTCTTGTGTTTCTTAATAATATCTTCAACGTACTTTCTCTTCACTTCAGGGGCAAGTGATATTAAGAATTTCACATTATCTATTTTCCTATGTAAAATTCGAGCGGCATTTATCATTATCGGAAGATGTCTTGCGATCTCTCCATCGCGCGATCCTGGAAGAAAGCCGATAACAGGAATGTCTTTTCGTCTTTCAAGGGCCGTTTTTCCTTTGGAAAAGCTGTTATCGAGTAATGGATGCCCCACAAATGTTACTGGAATTTTATGATCACTGTAAAAGTCTTCTTCAAAGGGAAGGATAACCGCCAAGTGATCCACAAGTTCCCCAATCCGCTTTACACGGCCGGGCCTCCAGGCCCAAATCTGTGGGCTGATATAATATAAAACCGGTATCCCAAGCTTTTTGGCACAGGCGGCCACATTAAGGTTAAAATCGGGAAAATCGATGAGTATCAAAAGATCGGGATGCAGGGTATTAAGGGCCTTTTTGGCAGCCCTCAGGCCTTTTAAAATGTTTGGCAATTTTGAAAAAACCTCGGTTATTCCCACAACGGCAATTTCAGAAGCATCTATCAGAACTTTAACTCCGGCTTCACCAAGTGCCCGCCCGCCTATGCCGCAGAAAAACAGTCTTTTGTTTCTCTTTCGCATGGCGCTGACAAGCTTTGAGCCGTGTAGGTCACCGGAAGTTTCACCGGCGATAATCATGACACATTTTTGTTCCGAAGACCAATCCATAGATCTCCTAAGGCAAAAACCGTCGTATGGCATCTTTGATCTGATCCATGATATCTAAGGCAATCTCCAGGGCATCACGTCCCATCCGCGCTGTAACTTCCGGGGTTGTGCGCTTTTTCACCGCTTTAACGAAGGATTTTAGTTCATCATTCAGTGCATCACCCTTTGCAAAACTTAACTGTTTGATATCCATTCCGGGTATCAAGCCGCTTTCAATTTGGTCGTTTTGTTTGATAACGGTAATTCCTTGGTTTGCAAAGTCTACCGACACGTATGAATCTTTTTGAAACAGTCTGATTTTTCTTTCATTTTTTATTGATATGCGGCTGGCCGTTACGTTGGCAACACAACCGTTTTTAAATTGTAAGCGCGCATTGGCGATGTCAACATGCTCAGAAATCACAGGAGCTCCCGCTGCGTGAATACTGTCAACTTCCGACTTGACTAAGTTTAAGATAATATCGATATCATGTATCATAAGGTCAAGCACGACACTGACGTCAGTGCTACGTTCCTTGTAAATGCTTAACCGGTGTGACTCAATAAAAAGCGGCTGTTTAACTACATCTTGCAAAGCAACGACCGCCGGATTAAATCTCTCAAGATGCCCAACCTGTAAAATAAGCCCCCTTGATTCTGAAAATCGAATCAGTTCATCAGCCTCTTCAAGGGTCTTTGTCATCGGTTTTTCAACCAGAACATCGATATTCTGTTCTAAACAATCTTTGGCAATAGCATAATGGTCAGGTGTTGGCGCAACAATGCTGACAGCATCGGCTTTTCCAAAAAGATCCTGATGGGTTGAATATGCCTTTGTATTAAATTTTTTCGCAACATTCTCAGCCTTGGATGGGTCAATATCGACCACCCCCACCAGGTCAACGTGATCCATTCGTGCATATTTTTCAGCATGAAATTTCCCAAGATAACCCACACCTACAACACCAACCTGGAGTGTTTTCATCGTCTTATTTCTCCAAGGCCACTATAGAGATGCCGAATTTATTCGCCAGATCGACCATATCCACCTGGTCAAAAACAACCGCCTTTCCGGCTTCGACAACCAGTACTCTTGCTCCTGCTTCATGCATCGTTTTAATCGTCTGGACGCCAACAGCAGGAATGTCAAACCGTATGTCTTGGTTGGGTTTACATACCTTAACCACCACGGCTGTTCCTTCCCCGAGCCTCCCTCCTCGCAGGATCGTGGCATCTGTCCCATCAATAGCCTCAACCGCGAGAACTGATCCTCCCCCAACCACGACACATTGTCCGATATCAAGGCTGCCGATCTCTTTTGCCAGTTTCCAGCCAAGCTCAATATCTGCCTTCTCAGGTCGGCTGGGTTTCCGTTTTGTCCAACATCCTTCCTGGGCAATAAGGTTCGGCAATAAAAATGTTGAGTCCTGTATATGAATACCCTCTTTTTCAAGAACCTTGACAAAGCTTCTTAAGAGTCCATCATCATGTGTATGCTTCATTCTAGCAACTATGGAAATGGCTTTGGTATCAGGTCGTACATCCGAAAACATCTTCGTCTTTGTAATGCCACCTATCATAACGGCCTGGTCAATTTTGCTTTTTTTAAAAAATTTTATGATGCGATGGATTTGTCCTAAATAAATCCATTCAATAGCATCAACGTAGTCCTTTAGGGTAGGGTCAGTCTCATTATTATGAGCAACAGCATAGATAGCAAAGCCTTTCGATTTGGCCTCTTTTGAAAAAAGGATGGGGAATTGACCGCCCCCTGCAATGAGCCCGATTCGCATCATCTTAATTTTTTACCTTAATTGAGCGAAAGTTGAGGATATGCCGGCGCCACGGCGTCAAGGGTAAAGCCGTAATCGTTTTGTTTAGGCTTATTTAGAGTTCTATCTTGTGATACCCCGTTGTGAGGATTGGATAAAATCGATTAAATCGATCACCTCGGGAATCTGTTCAACCTCGGCTTTGACTCTTTCAATGGCCTCATTTAAGGTAAGACCAATTCGGAAGATAATTCGGTAAGCCTTCTTCAGAATAGACAGCGTCTCTTCGGAAAACCCCTTTCGTTTTAGACCCACATTGTTTAAGCCATGAAGTTTTGCTCGGTCGCCTGATGCAATGACAAAAGGAGGAATATCTTTTACCACTGCAGCCTTTCCGCCAATATATGCATGATCTCCGATTCTAACAAATTGATGAACGGCCACGAGTCCACCCACCGTTACGAAATCTCCGATAATGATATGACCTGCAAGGGTTGCGTTATTTGCAAAAACAACCTCCCTTCCGGTTATACAATCATGAGCAATGTGAGCATAGGCCATCAGTAAGTTATCTTCCCCAACTTCAGTAATACCTCCGCCGAATTCCGTCCCTCTGTTAATGGTCACAAACTCACGAACAATGGTACCGCGACCGATACTAACATATGTTTTTTCACCTTTGTATGCCAATGCTTGTGGCGGCGCTCCGATAGAGGCATACTGAAATATCTGGCATTCGGGCCCAATGGTAACATGCGATTGAACAACGACGTGAGCACCTAAGACGGCTCCTGTTCCGATGACAACATCTGCCTCGATAATCGAGTACGGTCCAATATTGACATTCGAATCGATCTCGGCTTTTGAATCAACAATTGCTGTTGGATGTATCATGATTTATCCTCAAAAGTGGCCATAAGGTCCGCTTCAGCGACTCGTTTTTTTTCAACAAAGGCAATGCCTGACATTTTGAACACCATTCCTCTCCGTCTTAAAAATCGCAATTCAAGAATGATTTGATCTCCAGGAACAACAGGTTTCCGAAATTTCACTTTATCCATCCCCATAAAATATATCAGAGAACCTTGCTTTTCTTTGGGTAATGATTTAGCAGCCAGGATGGCGCCGGCCTGGCCCATGGCCTCTATTATAAGCACACCGGGCATAACCGGATTTTTCGGGAAATGGCCCTGAAAGAACGGTTCATTGATGGTTACATTCTTAAGAGCAATAACCTTCTCGTTCGGCACCAATTCAACGACTCGGTCAATCATAATAAACGGATATCGATGAGGCAAGAGATTCATTATTTTTTGAATATCATACATTTTATCCATTTTTCCTCTCCGATTCCTCAATTTTCTTTAATTTCTTTTCCAGGTCAGTTAGTCTCTTTTTCAATTCAGGGAGTTGTGGAAAAATCTTCTGAACCCTTAGATACAACCGGTGCGACATTGCATATGATCCTGATACCGTCTCCCCGTCCGGTAAAGATTTAACAACCCCGGATTGTCCACCAACAGTTACATTATCCCCTATGGTTAGATGACCAGCAACACCTGCCTGTCCCGCCAAAATAGCATTTTCCCCAATGGTTACACTCCCGGAAATCCCAACCTGTGCCACGATGACACTGTTTTTGCCAACCGTCACATTGTGAGCAATGTGAACCAAATTATCGGTCTTGACACCTTTCTTTATCCAAGTTTTACCAAATGTTGCCCTGTCAATGGTATTTCCGGCGCCTATCTCCACATCATCATCGATCTGAACAATGCCTGCGTGGGGAATTTTGTAATACGTATCTCCATTAGGTACAAAACCGAAACCATCACTTCCTATTACTGTTCCTGCGTGAATTGTCACGCGGTTTCCTATTCGACAGTTATCCAAAATACTCACATGGGGATAAATCGTCACGTCGTCTCCCAGCACAACATTATTTCCTATAACGACATGGGGTCGGAGTATCACGCGATCGCCAAATGTGACATTATCTCCAATTACAGAAAAAGGAGCAATAGATACTTCACCGCTACATGTGAACTGTCTACCGACATAAGCACTTGAACTTATTCCTGGTGGGGGTTGTTGTTTAGGGTTGAAACGTTCCAAAACCTTGGCAAAAGCAAGCTTGGGATTATCCACCTGCACCATATTTTTTGAAGATGTTTTAAAATCCTTGGGGACAATGACTGCTCCAGCACCCGTTTCGTCGATCTTTTTTAAAAATTTCACATTTTCGGCACACGTTATCTCTTCGTCAGTAGCATCATCGAAAGATGCTACCCCCTGTATCATTTTTTGAGCGTCTCCGATAACGTTACCTTTAATAATGTCGGCTATCCTCGCAAGCGATAGTTCCATTGCAAATCTATCCTTTGCATGCTAATAAATGGTAAATCAAAGCCATAACTATGGAAGTAGAATCTATTCTGTTTTTCCAGGCTCTGTTTTCTTTTCTGCTCCCTCGACAAAATTGGCATTGTATTTCTCTATGATTTTGTCGGTTATATCAAGAGTATTGGGGGAATATAACACCCCGATGTTTTCAATAATAAGAAGATAACCCTCCTTCTTTCCGATTTCTTCAACAATATCTAAAACCTCTTTTCTTATACGTTTTATAAGTCTTTTTTGAACCTCTCTCAAATTTTTTTCATATTTGTTTTTCAGTACTTTTAAATCATTGACCTTTATTCTGAACTCACGTTCTTTCTCTTCCCTCATCTCTTTGCTCATGACAAGCGCTTCACGTTCGAGTTTTTTCCTGATTTCTTCGATCTCTTTACCGTTTTCATATAGATCAGACTCCATCTTTTTTCCCTGTTTATTGATTTCAGCCGACGCTTGCTTGCCAGCATTTGAAGCGTCAAATATTCTTTGGAAATTAACCACGCCTATTTTGGCAACATCTGCCCCAAAAGAAGACACAGTAACGAAACACAAAGAAATGATTGCTGCCACAAAAACTATTTTAAAAGATCGCATATTATCCTCCTGAAATATTATCGTATCTTTGATTTATCTATGGCTTAAAATGCCGTGCCCATAGAAAATTCGAAGCGCCCGCTGCTCTCGCCTTCTTTACGATCGAGTATATACCCGTACTCTATGCGGATAGGACCTACGGGAGAATACCATCTAAATCCATACCCGGCACTTTTTCTCAAGTTACCCAGATCAATACTTTCATCGTCACCATAAACATTCCCGGTATCATAAAAAAGGACACCGACAATCCCTAATTTTTTAAACAGAGGAATTAGATATTCGACATTAAACTGTACAAGTTTGTTCCCGCCAATTTCCTTGCCTTCATCATCCAAAACGTTAATGTCACGCCATTCAAAACCGCGCAACGAATTTATACCACCCAGGTAAAAACGTTCATAATCAGGAAGCTTCCCTCCGGAATTTTCCTCAACATACCCAACTTTGCCGTGCACAAAACCAACTGTACTCCAAAACAGTGGTATAAACCATCCAGTTTCTACAAGATATTTAGTAAAGGCAATATCTCCCCCGAGTCCGGCATATTCTAAAGTAACACTATGCTCAGATCCTTCAGTGGTATTAAACACTCTATCTCTTGAATCGTATCGTAAACCCGTTGATATACTACTTGTTACATTGGTTCCTTCAAGTTCTTTAATAGATTCCGAAGCCTCCTCAGCAATATCTTTTATATCAGAGACATCATACAAATAACCAATATGTGCCCTGGTAAAATCATAAACAGGGTAGCTGAATCTTACGCTACCACCAGAGCTGTCCCTTTCATATGTATCATAATCTGTTTCCCATTTATACAGATTAAATCCAGCTGTAAGTGGAATATCAAAAAGCCACGGTTCTGTAAAACTCAGGTTATATCGATTGGATCTTCCTCCTAATTCTCCTTTCACTTGAAGGGTCTGTCCTCTTCCAAAAAGATTCCTCTGTGAAATTGAGGCCATGAAAAAAAGATCTTCAACGCTGCTGTAACCAGCACCAAAACTGAAAGCCCCTGTTGGCTTTTCCGTTACTTCAATCTTTAAAATCATCTTATCGTCAGTACTTCCCTTGACCGTATTGATCTTTATGTCCTCAAAATAATC
>CALANC010000109.1 GCA_937925895.1 uncultured Desulfobacterales bacterium | reverse complement strand
GCCGATGTTCAACAAGCCATGAACCAAGCTCGTCTTTCGTAAGCTCTTTAATGTCAATTTTATTGGGTATTTTGTTCATTGTTCAGGAAACATACCCCTCTTTCATGAAGCCGTGCAACGAATTTTTATTACCTTGACATGATATAATATTATTATTACAATTTCGCGTTTTCTAAAATAGAATTTTTGGTGTTTTTATGTTTGAAAATCTAAGTGATAGATTAAATGCTATATTTAAAAAGCTTAAAGGGCATGGCAAATTAACAGAGAATAATATTGAGGAAGGCTTAAAAGAAGTTAGAATGGCTCTCCTCGAGGCCGATGTCCATTACAAGGTTGTCAAAAAATTTATTGGCGACATTAAGGAACGCGCCCTTGGCCAGGAAGTTATGGCAAGCCTCACTCCCGGCCAACAGGTTGTTAAGATAGTCAACGATGAATTGACAGAGCTGATGGGAGGCCGTAACGAAGATTTGAACCTTTCAGGACCGGTGCCGGTATCGGTAATGTTGGTAGGGTTGCAGGGATCAGGAAAAACGACAACGGCCGGCAAACTTTCAGTTTTATTAAGAAAATGG
Organism: uncultured Desulfobacterales bacterium; assembly: GCA_937925895.1. Classification (GTDB taxonomy): domain Bacteria; phylum Desulfobacterota; class Desulfobacteria; order Desulfobacterales; family UBA11574; genus CALANC01. The sequence goes on along the minus strand of CALANC010000109.1, from coordinate 2,455 downwards.
GGAAGAACTCCCTACCTGGTTCCAGCAGATGTGTATCGCCCTGCTGCTATTGATCAGCTGAGTAAACTTGGTGAACAACTGAATGTTCCGGTTTATCCATCCACTGTAGATATGGATCCAGTTCGGATTTGTCAGGATGCCAGAACAACGGCACATAGAGAGGGCTTCGATACCCTTTTGCTTGATACAGCAGGAAGGTTACATGTTGATGAAAAATTAATGGGAGAGCTTTGTCGTATCAAAGAAGCCCTTAAACCGTCTGATGTTCTCCTTGTTGCCGATGCCATGACAGGACAGGATGCCGTAAATATCGCCAAATCGTTCAATGATGCCCTTGATATCGGCGGTGTTGTTCTAACCAAGATGGATGGAGACGCCCGCGGCGGCGCTGCCATTTCAATAAAATCGATAACAGATAAACCGATAAAATTTATTGGCGTTGGTGAAACACTGCGGGATTTAGAGCCTTTTCATCCAGACAGAATGTCCTCGAGAATATTGGGGATGGGCGATGTCCTGACCATGATCGAAAAGGCTCAGTCAGTGGTTGACGAAAAAAAAGCTGCTGAACTCGAAAAAAAGTTAAGAAAAAGCGAGTTTACCTTGGAAGATTTTCGTGATCAGATGGTTCAAATACGAAAAATGGGATCATTGTCAGACCTGATCAAAATGATTCCGGGTATGGGTAACGTTAAACAATTAAAAAACCTTGAAGTAGATGACAGAGAACTTGTCAGAATAGAAGCAATTATCAACTCCATGACTCCTCAAGAGCGACAGCAGCATACCTTAGTAAAAGGAAGCCGTCGCAAAAGGATTGCTAAAGGAAGCGGGACAAGTGTTCAAGACATAAACAAGCTATTAAAAAATTATACCCAAGTTATGAAAGTGATAAAACAAATCAACAAAGGCGGCATGCGCGGAATTGGGCGCAACATGTTGCCGTTTTGAAGGAGAATTTGTATGGCAGTAAAGATTAGATTGGCCAGACACGGTTCTAAAAAAAGACCATTTTATCGAATTGTTGTCGCGGACAGTGAATCACCGAGAGACGGAAGATATCTCGAAAATGTCGGCACCTATAATCCACTGATAGATCCGGCTGAAGTTAACTTGAAACAAGATCGAATAAAATACTGGATAAACCAGGGTGCAATCCCTACGGACACTGTAAAAAGCCTTTTGAAAAAAGAAGGTTTTTTTGCTAATCTTACATAGTACCGTTATTCCTAATTCTCAACAGCCAACAAAGGAGATGGAGCTATGAAGGAGCTGATTAAATATATTGCTCAGGCATTGGTTGATCACCCGGAAGTGGTTGAGGTTTCAGAAGTAGAAGGAAACCAAACCTCCGTATTAGAACTGAAAGTGGCCAAAGAGGATCTAGGGAAAGTTATTGGGAAACAGGGCCGAACGGCACGTGCAATGAGAACAATATTAAGTGCCGCATCAGCTAAGATAAAAAAACGTACGGTCCTTGAGATTTTAGAATAATATCGTGGGGAAAAATGTGTTTCTTACTATCGGCAAGATCGTTGGTGCCCATGGTGTTAAAGGAAACATTAAGGTTCATTCTTACGCGGAATCCTTGTCTGTTTTCGAACCAGGTCGTTCGATCCTTGTGATCAATGCCAAAGGAATTGAAAAAACATTTGAAATAAATTGGGCTAAGCCTCACAGTCGCGGTGTCCTATTATCCCTGAGAGGTATAGATAGTCGAAAATCTGCTGAAGCCCTTATAGGTTCCGAGCTATTTATTACGCGGGATAGTCTTCCTGAGCTCGAAGATGGAGTTTATTACTGGTCCGATATCATCGGACTTTCTGTTTTTACAATCGACCAACAGTACATCGGCCGGGTAGAATCGATAATCCAAACCGGCAGCAACGATGTTTATGTGGTAAAAGATCTGAGCAGAGATCATGATAATGAAACGCTGATTCCCGCACTTGAATCAGTTGTTTTAGAAATAGATTTAGAAAATAATACCATGCGGGTGGATCTACCTGAAGGATTGTGAAGATCGTTGCAGGATTTAGGTGAAAGTTAAGATGAATTTTATCGTCCTGACCATTTTCCCGGAAATGTTTCATTCATTTTGGGAACATGGGATTATCAAAAAGGCAATAGATAGAAAGAAAATTGATGCATCAGCAATAAATATTAGAGATTTCGCAGAAGGTCAGCATCGTGTAACCGATGACCGGCCATTTGGTGGTGGTTGTGGAATGGTCATGAAGCCCGAACCTTTGGCAGGTGCTATTCGGGCTGCTAAAGAGAAGGCGCCTTTTGCGAAGTCGATTCTGCTGTCACCTCAGGGAAGATGTTTTAATCAGGCGCTTGCCTTCGAATTGGCGTCACATAAAGGGGCAATTCTGGTTTGCGGCCGCTATGAGGGAGTGGATGAACGTATTTGCGATGAATTGATTGATGACGAAATTTCAATCGGTGATTA
>CALANC010000108.1 GCA_937925895.1 uncultured Desulfobacterales bacterium | reverse complement strand
TTATATTTTCTTTTAATGATTAATTAAATGTTTGATGGAAATTACTTTAAATAGAGTAACGAATCAACAAACATTTTTTAGATTTAAAGTTGGAGACTTTATTATAATCTATGTAAGTGAGTATAATGTCTTCAGTTAATTTTTGTAATTTAATATCAAAAATAAATAGGATTAAGCAGTGAGAATTCTAATCTCTTCTTTAACAATTGTCATAATCTTTTCGATCGTATCATTTTCTCAATTTGGTTCACAAGACAGTGGCGGTCCACTTACGCCTGAATGGGCAGCATACGATGTTAAGTATTATGATATTAACCTTAACATCAATCCTGTAAACCAAATGATTAACGGCTGGGTTGGTGTTATTGCTGAAGCTGCCAATGATATGAAGGAATTTGTCCTGGATCTTGATGACCGCTACAAAATAAATAAAATTTTATGGGATACTCCCGATGCTTATCAAGAACTATCGTTTAAACACGAGAATGGAAAAATCAAAATTGATTTTCCAACCGAAGTAATAAAAGGTATCTCTTTTTCAATTAAGATTTACTATGGTGGAAAGCCGAGAGTTGCAGAACGTGCGCCATGGGATGACGGGTTTATCTGGGAAAAAACAGAAAATGGTGAAGATTGGATTGGTGTTACCTGCCAGGGAGGAGGTGCTGATACATGGTGGCCTTGCAAAGACCATCCATCAGATGAACCTGACTCTGTCTCGCTGAATTTTACTGTGCCGGAAAATTTAATTTGTGTATCAAACGGAAAACTTAATTATGTGATTGAAAACAAAGAAGGTACCTGGACTTACAACTGGTTTGTTTCTACTCCAATTAATAATTACGGTATCTCAGTTCACATCGCTCCATACGACACCATTCAATACCTTTACACAAGTATTTCCGGTGAGGAAATTCCGGTTACTATTTGGGTTCTGCCGCAAAACATGGAAAAAGCCAGAGTGTACTGTACAGAATTTTTAGATCACTTAAAATTTTATGAAGAGTTGCTTGGCCCATATCCATTCCGCAATGATAAATATGGTGTAGTTGAAACTCCTTACCTGGGTATGGAACATCAAACAATTATTGCATATGGCTTGGGTTACAAGAATGATAAATACGGTTTTGATTGGCTGCATCATCATGAGCTTGGGCATGAGTGGTGGGGAAACATGGTTACTGCAAAAGATTGGAGCGATTTCTGGATTCACGAGGCCGTCTGCGGTTACATGCAAACTCTCTATATGGAAGAAATCCTCGACGACGATAAAGCTTCTGCTTTTATGATGAATTGGAAAAATTGGAAAAACGAACAACCGATTGCTCCTCGTAAAGAAATGACAAGTAATGAAGCTTACACAAATGATATGTACTCAAAAGGCTCTTATGTTCTTCATACTTTACGTTACTATTTGGGAGATGAAACATTTCGCAAAGTATTAAGAAGATGGGCGTATCCAAAAATTGAAATGGAAAAGATAAAGGACGGCGGGCAATGCCGGTTTGCAACTACAGATGACTTTCTTCAGATAGCAGAAGAAGTTTCGGGCAAAAAGCTTGATTGGTTTTGGGAGGTTTATTTCAGACATGCTTCACTTCCTATTCTAAATTCAAAAATAAAAGATGGTGTATACTATCTAAATTGGGAAACGGAAAATCACATACCATTTTCGCTACCTGTTGAAATAAAAATTGGAAATATAATTTCTAAAGTTGAAATGATAGATGGTAAAGGCTCCATTAATGTTCCACATGGTGTTGAACCGGTAATTGATCCGCGTAAGTGGATTACTATGGATGAAGTAAAAAAATAGAATATCCGAAAAATTTGCTTTGATGGATTTACTGAAAAGAAATGAGTAAAGATTGCAAGTATATTAAGTAGTCAGGAAAAGATACTAATCTCTATTCAGGTAAAAATGTAAAGTTAGCGAATTAATTTTTTATAAATTATAATTTTATATCTCTATCAGCTTATGCTGAATGGCATACTGAGTTAATTCAACATTAGATTTAAGATGCATTTTTTCAAGAATTCTGTTTCTGTAACTGTAAACAGTATGGATACTTATTGCAAGTTCCTCTGCAATTTCCTCAGCAGATTTCCCAAAGGAAATAAAACACATTATCTGGTATTCCCTATCTGAAAGATTTTGATGGGGCACATTTTTGTTGTTTATATCAACGGTTTCAGCTAATTTTTCTGCCAGGATTGGACTAATGTACTTTCCGCCGCCAACTATTTTTCTTATTGCTGAAACCAATTCGGTGGGAGCGGATACTTTTTTCAAATAACCGGCGGCACCGGCCTTAATGGCTCTTAGTCCATAATGATCTTCGCTGAACATACTTAGGATCAGAACAGGCACTTTAATGTTCCTGGTTTTCATTTCTTTTAATGCTTCCAACCCACTTTTGCCAGGCATATTTATATCGAGAACAACAATTTCCCAACTGTCACTATCAAGCAGTTCAAATAATTCACCGGCATTTGCAGCTTCACCGGTTACTTTCATATCTGTTTCTTCAGCAACTATTTGCTTTAATCCTTCGCGAACAATTGCGTGATCATCAGCTATAAGAATTTTTATCATTGTTATGTTTTATAATAATCAGTTATTATTTAATGGAATTTCCACCCTTACTTCCGTTCCTTTGCCAGGAGTTCCTT
>CALANC010000107.1 GCA_937925895.1 uncultured Desulfobacterales bacterium | reverse complement strand
GTTAATATTGCCGAGTTGTTAACGCCGTATGATGCCCAGTATGCCGTGACTCAAAGTTACCTTAAGGACTACAAGGCTAAATATAATGAGCCCTTGTCTTCATTCGGCGGGCATGCCTGGGATGCTCTTCATATGGTAGCAAAAGCTCTTTCGACTGTGGGTGATGATAAAGCAAAAATACGGGACTTTCTTGAAACTAATATCAAGGGATTTGTAGGGCAGCATGGTGTTTTCACCTATTCACCGGACGACCACAACGGTCTGACAAAAGACGCTTTTAGTATGGTTATTGTGGAAAAAGGAAATTGGGCATTGGCTGACTGATTTGTTTTTTTTGGACAAGTATTTGTGAGGATGGTTTTTGTGCCATCCTCACTTTTTATTCGCTAGAGAAAAATGGAAACAATTTCTTTTGCAGGACAACTTTTTCAGTACCTGATCACCGGACTGACCGTTGGCAGCATTTATGCCATGGTGGCTGTCGGGTTTAATATTATCTATAATGTGACCGATATCATCAACTTTGCTCAGGGTGAGTTTGTCATGCTGGGGGGGTTGATCATGGTTTTCTTTCACGTGGCAGTAGGACTTCCCCTTATACTTGCCTTCCCATCGACGGTCATCCTTGTCACTGCTGTGGGAATTCTGATAGATCGTTTGGCCATCCGTCCCATCCGTCGACCCTCGGTCCTTACCTTGATTATAGCAACCATTGCGCTTTCCATCTTGATAAAGGGAGCGGCCATGTTCATTTGGGGCAAAGACCCTTATGACCTGCCTGCATTTTCCGGCCGCAATCCCATCAATTTCATAGGGGCGGTAATTCAACCCCAATATTTCTGGGTCTTCGGTTTTTTGGTCTTTATCGCTGTTGCACTCACCTTCTTTTTTGACAGAACAATTATTGGAAAAGCAATGAGTGCCTGCGCTGATAATCCTGACGCGGCCAGCCTGGTTGGTATTGATGTAAAAAGAATGGTTCTACTCTCCTTTGCACTTTCAGCAGCCATAGGTGCGATAGCAGGCATTGTCATAACTCCCATCTCTCTCATGGAATACGACCGGGGTGCCATGTTGGCCGTAAAAGGCTTCGGTGCCGCTATCCTGGGTGGGTTGGGCAGCTTTCCGGGTGCTATAATAGGAGGACTGATTTTAGGGAGTATCGAATCGTTTGGAGCCGGTCTGGTTCATTCAGGCTACAAGGATGCATTTGCCTTGATTGTACTCATGGCAGTGTTATTTTTTAAGCCCAGCGGGATACTTGGAGACATCGAAATTAGTAAAATAAAAAGGTTCTAAACATGTTAAGGATTGCCAAGCTTCCTATAGCCATCTTTGCAGTACTTATCATCCTCTTTCCTTGGGTTGCACGAGAAATTCCGGCCATAGACCATTATACGGACATCATGGTATTTGTCGGGATTTATTGTCTCATCACACTCGGCCTCTGCATCTTGATGGGCTATGCCGGCCAGATATCGATTGGTCATGCGGCTTTTTTTGGTATCGGCGCCTATGTTTCGGCTATCCTGACCGTTAGGTTCGGCATAAATCCATGGGCCTGCATGCTCATCGGCACCGCAGTTTCATCAGCTGTTGCGGTGTTGGTGGGCGCTCCGTCACTCAAACTCAAGGGCCACTATCTGGCTATGGCAACGCTGGCATTTGGGATCGTCATTTTTATTATTTTCAATGAAGAGATAGAATGGACCGGGGGTCCGGACGGCATGTCCGGAATTCCCGGCTTAAGTCTGTTCGGATTTGCGTTTGATTCTGCTGAAAAGTATTATTATCTGGTTTGGTCTTTTGTTATCCTTGCTTTTATATTTACGATCAATATCATCCAGTCCGGCACCGGGCGCGCCTTGAGGGCCATCCACGCGAGTGAACCGGCGGCAGGTGCCATGGGAGTTAATATTTCCAAATATAAAATCATCGTCTTTGTGTACTCGGCCGTTTTGGCATCTCTTGCCGGAAGCCTTTATGCCCATTATCTCAATTTTATCAATCCATCGACCTTTGACCTTTTCTTTTCTATCAAGCTCGTTATCATGATTGCCCTCGGCGGAATGCATAACCTTTGGGGAGCTATTATCGGTTCAGGAATCATCACATTTTTGAGCTATGAATGGCTCCATTATTTTGAAGAATTTGAAGTGATTGTTTATGGTGCTATACTGCTTTTGGTCACCGTCTTTTTGCCTAACGGACTTGTGGGCGTGCCGGGAATTGTAAAAGGATGGTTCAGGAGATAGATGCTGAATGAACCCAGTGAATAATGAGAATGTTCTCGAAGTGCAAGGGATAGCCATGTCCTTCGGAGGACTCATGGCGCTCAGCAACCTTAACTTCCAGGTCAAAAGAGGAATAATAAAAGGGATTATCGGTCCCAACGGTGCGGGTAAGACAACCCTGTTTAATATCATTACAGGTTCTTTTCCCCCAACAAATGGAACCATTCGGTTCAAGGACCGGCCCATCGAACATCTCAAAGCGTACAAAATTGCAGAACGCGGAATCTCCAGAACCTTTCAGACTATTGAATTGTTCGGAAACATGACCGTCCTCGAGAATATTATGCTGGGTTGTCATACTCGGATCCGGCCGTCCTTCCTTGCTTCAGGATTTAAATTTCCGCAATCCGGTCGGAAAGAAAAACAGATTTTAGAAAGAGGGATGAGAATCCTGAAGTTTATCGGTTTGAACGATAAATTCAACCATCTGGCAGAGAATTTACCCCTCGGTGAGCAGAAGATGGTGGAAATTGGACGGGCCCTGGCCAGTGAACCGGAATTAATTTGTTTGGACGAGCCTGCGGCCGGACTGAATGAAACCGAGACTCACCTGGCATCTTCTTTGATCAAGGCCATAAACGCCAAAGGAATCACCGTTTTGCTTGTTGAGCACGACATGAGAGTGATTATGAATATCTCGGATGAAATTGTTGTGATTAACTATGGTCAGAAAATAGCCGAAGGATCGCCTGAAGAAATACAGAACAACCCCAGAGTTATTGAAGCCTACTTAGGAAGCGAAGCATAAAAATGCTCAGAATTGATGGACTCAGTGCCTCTTATGGCAACATCCAGGTGCTCAAGGGAATTTCGATCCAAGTGCCCAAGGGTAAAGTCGTTTCCATCATCGGAGCAAATGGCGCCGGGAAAACGACATTGTTGAAATCTATATCCGGATTGATTAAGATTCAAGAAGGCCGGATTGTTTATAAAGAGAAAGATATAGCCGGCCGGCCGGCAAGCCGAATTGTCGGTCTGGGTATTTCTCAGGTTCCGGAAGGAAGACAGATTTTTTCCCATTTGTCAGTTCAAGATAATATTCATTTGGGAGCTTTCCTCTATTTTAAAAGGCGTAATCGCCTTGAGATTCAGAAGAGGGTCGAGCGCCTGTATGAAATTTTTCCAGTTTTAAAAGACCGGACCAAACAGATTGCCGGCACACTTTCCGGCGGTGAACAACAGATGCTGGCCATTGCCCGGGCTCTTATGGGCCGGCCTGAACTCCTCCTCATGGACGAACCATCCATGGGGATTGCCCCTTTAATCGTCCGTGAGATTTTTGACGTCATTCAACAATTAAACGAAGCCGGCACGACAATCCTTCTTGTAGAACAGAACGCCAAGGCAGCCCTTAAAGTGGCACATCATTCCTATGTGCTTGAAAGAGGTGAAATCGTGCTCGAGGGTTTAGCCAAAGAGCTCCTGGATAATCCGAAGATCAAGGAGGTATATCTGGGCGGCTGAATTCAAGTTTTACCCATCCTGGTTCTGATCACTTCATTAGCTATTTAAACAATTAAATGTCAGGTCCTGCCCTTTTCTTCAAGGCGATATGAAACCCGCCTCGGTGGCGTGAAATATGAGCAGATCTTATCAGAATATCGCCTTTCAGAAAAAGCCATGACCTTCAATGACAGCACCTACGCTTGAAGTGTTAGGAGAGAGCTTCCGGTATGATTTAATTTGCGCTGAAAGCTGTCTGAGTGGATTAGGGATCGTTATGAAAGAATCATGAACTTCTTGATTTGAAGTCGAATCACTTTTTCAAAAAAATATCTTTATTATTGCCACGGCAGATTCATTCATTACGAAACGTTATCCACGAGTTCTTTCAGGAAAAATTAAATTATACCTGAAGCGATCACAATTAGGTCCTGCCATTTTCTTCAAGGCGATATGAGACCCGCCTCGGTGGTGTGAAGAATGAGCAGAACTTATCATCATATCGCCTTTCAGAAAAAAGCATGACCTGTAGAAATCCGTTCAAGATACGAGTGCTAAACCCGGGATAATTAATTGACAAAATATGAACATCTGAATTACATTTCTATTTATAATAAGGACTTCCAGGGGTATAACACCTGAATTTTGATCCACAGGGCCACATTTTCTATGCTGAACAAAAATCAAGATGATTCAAAGAGCAGGAACAGAACAACTTTCCAAATGATCTGGGGCATTGCTCTCGTCCTGGCCGGTATCGGGGTGTTTTACCGGATACCACAGGTGATGCCCAAGATAGAACGCATCGAACAATTTTCATCGGCTATGTTTTATGTTCGATTTTGTTTCTATCTTTTGGGTGTCCTTCTCATTGGCGGCGGATCAAAAAAAATCTATGATAACTATATAAAATTAGAAGGAAGGGATTCGGGTAATAAAACAGATAGAAAAAAGGACGGGGAATAAAAAATGAC
>CALANC010000106.1 GCA_937925895.1 uncultured Desulfobacterales bacterium | reverse complement strand
AAAAAAAGCGATTTCTTATCACTTATTGGTCACTGGAGAAACAAACCATGATGGTTTTATAGCCAGGACAGAACAGTTTATTTGCGTAAGGATATTTTCTGCAGTATTCCCCATAAAAAAACCTGACAAGCCCCTACGGCCAAGAGTTCCCATGACGATGAGATCCGCTTCTTTTTCAAGGGCAATGCGTGGGATGACATCATCAGCTACCCCCTCAATCGCAAGAATTTGAGGCTGTAGATTGCTCAACCCTTTTTGTTCGAGCAGTCTAAGCAGTTTATCCTTGAATTCCTCCTGGCGTATATGCAATTCTTCTCTTTGAGCCTTTAACCATTCTTCAATTTTTTCTCTCTTATAGTCCAAACGACTTGTTTCTAACATTTTCTCCCCGAAAATCAGCCAGGCGTGGACAAAATAAAGTTCGCTGGACTCATATGAAGCGAGTTCCGTAGCTATCTCCATGAGCTCCAGATTAAACGCATCCATTTTTTGGTCATCACTGCTCGGCTCGATGTCTACCGCTGCAATAATACGTTGAAAATTCTGTTTCTTACCAGGTTTTATTATGCACACTGGACATGGACATTTACGTAACAAGTGCATATCCGTTGAGCCAAATAACAACGTTTTAAAGGAATGATGCGGATGAGATGTTTTTATGACTAAATCATAATTGTCTTGTAAAACCGCTTTAATAATTCCATGAGATGATTCTCCTTTAATGGTTTGAATTTTAATCGGAAGTTGTTCTCGTACAGGATCAATAAGACTTTCCAGGTAATTGTCCCTGTCCCTGACCATGACCTCGTCCAGTTCTTTGGAAAGAAGTTTTCCCAGTAGGTGTTTTTTCTGGTCTGGAATCTGATCGGGCATATCAAGGATCGTTAACTGACCCTGGTTCTTATTTGCAAGTCCAACGGCACGCTCAAAAGCGGTTTTCTGTCCCTCACCTTGAGAGGTTACCAATAGAATATTTTTAAAACGTTCCATAAACCACCTTGTCAGTGAAAGTTTTTTATTACGAAAACAAAATCCCGGAAGACCAACCGTGCAAACAGGCTGGACATATCATTTCCATGAACTTATTTAATTTTTTCATCATGCTTTTTCCCAAAAAAATTCTTAATCGAAAGAGTAATCCTGCCAAGATAGGTTAACACAACGACAATAACGATACCGGCAAAGATGTAACGAATAATATGGAGGTGCTGTTCCAAAAAATCAAAAAACACAAACCAAATAACAATAGCAGTGAAAGTGCCCAGTAAAGTTGCTGAAAAATTCTGCAACGGCCTCATTCTCACCAGGTAACCGATAATTGAACCCATAACAGGGCCTGTTGCCGGAAGGGGTAACATGACAAATATGAAAACACCTATCCACCCGTAGTTCGCTATTTTGTCCTTGTGTTTACGTGCCTTGCGCTCCAGCCTGAGAGAATAAAACCTCAAACCTCGAAAACTTATGAAGTTGTTCAATGAAAGGACAAAAAGAGGATACGTGCAAAAAACGATCAGAACTTCAATGTAAAAATTATAGAAAATGGACACCAGCGGGTTCAATTGATCAATAATGCATAAGCCAATGCCGGCAGCTCTTCCTCCAAATGTATGGGCGATGAAAACAAGAACCAGAGTTCGGCTCATCCGTGGTTCCGTAACCAGGTAATAGCCGATCACAGCAACAAGCAATATGGAGAGCGCTACACTGAAAAGAAACAAGCGCCATTCCGTCGATTGATAAATATAAAGATTACGCTTTTTCATATTCTGCTTGAAATTGAGAAACGGAGTTTGCGAACACTGCTCAATTTAACATTTAAACTGATAAATTAAATCGAATTCTGGCATCCTCATTTTTTTTGTTCTCTTTTTGTCGCTCTCGTATATTTATAAGGGGCTGTCCTAGATAATGAAAATTATTTAGGACAGCCCCTTATAAATTATATCCCATAAAGGTTGGTGCTGGCGCCACCCCTGTTTGGCCGAGTCAAGACAGTTATCTTATTTTTCCTTTGATTGAAATAGACTATCAAGTTCCTGGTCCATATAAATAAGTAATGAAAAAAGCATAAAACAATACCAAGCAGAAATGGCCTTGCTGTAGAGTGGATCTTTTTCAAACAAATTGCATTTATTGTTTCCGGGGTCGCGGGAAACCATACGTAATTATAATGCCAAGAGCACTAAGTGAGAAGCCAAATATAACAAAAGGAAAGTGATACATTGGTACTCTTACGAAGAATCTTAAAAAAACTATACGTAGCATGCGGACCAACAAGCAACCATGTTAAATGAAATATTGCATTGTAAGCCCTGATCCCAGTTTTTCTTTGCTGCAAAGGTCTAAAGCGGACTTGACCCCTCGCTGCTTTTAAATTGAGTCCCAAAATTCAGTTTTGCTCAAGGTTAATCTTTATGTTGATTCATCTTTTTCTTTTTAACCCTGGCAAGTTCGCGCATATCCCTGGTTTTGTCGGACTCGTCCATGATCTCCCTACCAATGATTTCTTCAATGATATCTTCCAGGCTGATGACTCCGGTGACACTGCCATACTCATCGACAACCACAAAGAGATGCTGATGCCGTTCAAAGAATTCGATTAGAATTCGGTTCAGCGGAGCTGACTCAGGAACAAAGTTTACAGGATGCATGACATGGTGCAGTTGCTTCTGGTTATCGTTGTCAGCCATGGCCATATATACATCCCTGCTCAGAGCAATACCGACAACATTATCAGGATCACCTTGGTAAACAGGTGCCCGGCTGTGGATTTTCCATTTGTCTTTCAGCTCAGCAGCCTCTTGGATAGTCATGTCTTGATCCAGGGAGAATGTTACAGTCCTTGGAGTCATAATATCACGAACTGTCTGGTCGCCAAGTTCAAGGATGTTGGTGATAACCTGTTCCTGTTCAGCTTCGATCTCACCGGTTTTCCTGCTGTGTATTGCTATTGCCTGTAACTCTTCGGCCGAAATGCGATGCGACTTTTTTGATTGGGGAATAAGGTCGGTAACAATCCTGCTCATCCAGATAAATGGTCGTAAGGAGATAATCATCACGTTGAGAGGAGTAGCAATATATGGGCCCAAAAAGCTTGCATAAGCAACACCTGCGGTTTTGGGAAGAATTTCGGAAAAGATGAGAACCGCTAAGGTAAACAGAAGTGAAAACCAAACAAGGTTCGATTCTCCAAACACAGAAACAGCAGCAGCACCGGCAACGGAAGCTCCAACCGTATGGGAAAGGGTATTCAGGGTCAATATGGCCGTAATGGGTTCGTCAATGTTTGATTTGAGTTTCTTCAGCAGTTTGGCCTTTGCCGGCTTTTTTTTGCCGAGAAGTTCTATGTGGCCCACCTGAAGGGAATATAAAGCCGCTTCAAAGAGGCTGCAGAGTGCAGAAACCAGAATAGCAAAACTGACCGAGAAAATGAGTAGTGAAACCACAATAGTACTCCTTACAATGCTAACGATTAAGAATATATTCTATTTTAGCGAATCAAACAGATTTTGCCAATTGAGGTAACCCTGACCCTAATTAATAAAATATCGATTCAACCTGTATTTTTCCC
>CALANC010000105.1 GCA_937925895.1 uncultured Desulfobacterales bacterium | reverse complement strand
AGGGACTTCTGCTACAAATTGCCGGCGGCCCAGAGAGCTGCCTGGACTCGATTGGGGACGTTGATCTTTTTAAAGATGTTATACAGATGGTTTTTCACTGTATGGGGACTGATATAAAGCTTTTCTGCAATTTCTTCATTTGTTGCCCCAACGGCGATCAAAGCGAGTATTTCAATCTGTCTTTCGGTTAGGTTATCAAGGATGCTCTCCGAAGGTTTATTATTGTCCGTCCCTTCAAAAATGCATTGGGTCATCATCTCCCTGGAAAGCCACAGTTTTCCTTCTATAACAGCCCGTACCCCTTTGATAAAATTATCAAGTGAATCATGTTCGTAAACACAACCGCAGACGCCCTTTAAAACAAATTTCTTTTGAAACTTCAGATCGGCGGACACGTTAAAGAGGACGATACGGTTTTCGGATCGATTGCCGTTGATATAAGGAGCCAGCTCGGCAAGCAGGCCGTTCAGCTTTTTCCCCTGGCAGTCCCAGAGCAGGAGCTTCTGCCGGTTTTGGTTTTTGGAGTGATCTGTTCGAGCCTGGCTGGTGTCATTTACTACATAGCACTCGTTGCCGGTTTTTTGTTCCAGATACGAGGCGATCAGCTCATTGTGCATTCTCCTGGGACCGACGATATAATATACCGGTCCATTTGATGCCTGCATGTTTTTTTGCGTTTCAGGTGTCGCCATGTTGATGACCTCGGATATAATACCTCATATCCCTTATCTCATAGGAAGGTTACAAGAAGGTTACAAAAGAAAATATTGCATGCGCAATAATAAAATGAAGTCAACTACATGATATAAATGAACAATCAAGGATATTTTGGACGCGAGGAATATTTTTTGATATTAATTTTTTTTTAAAAAAGTTGTTAAAACAATCGGGGTTTATGGATGGACACGAGTTAGGCTTCAAGGACCTTCCTGTAAATGGAAGTCGTTACCTCATCAGGCTCCGTGTCAAGCCCGGTTTGCAGTGCTTGCCGGCATTCCTCATAGACCTTTAAGGCGGCGCTTCGCATGCCGCGATTTGAATAGAGCGTCATGAGTCGCTGATAGGCCTTTTCTGAAACAGGATCGCTCTGAACAACTTTTTTGTAGCAGGCAATGGCTTTGTTTGCGGCGCGGCGGCTCTCGTAGAGTTGGGCTGTTTTGTACAAAAGATCGATGTATTTTATCCGCAGCTCTTCTCTTTTTATATCAGCCCATGGTGCGTAAAGATCCTCTTTCAGAAAATCTCCCTGATAGAGCTTTGCGGCCGCTTCGTACAGAGAAAGGGCCTCTTTGGCATCTCCTTTTTTCCCCATGTTTTTTCCCTTTTCATAAAAAGACACAAATTCATCCACATCCACATAACATAGGTCTTTGTCCAGGGATATGAATTTATCTTTGAGTTGGATATAGGCGTAGCCTAAAGTCCTGTCCGTTTTGGGTTCCAGAGCTTTTCGCAAACGGTGAAGGGTGACCTTGAAGTTTTTTTCAACTGCTTCAGGTTGGCTTTCGGGCCAAAGCTCTTCGATGATGACTTCCTTTGATACCTTCTCGGAGCCATGGGCAATAATGGCCTTTAACAGACGTTTGGGCTGATTGCCCTGCCACTTTTTATCCTCGATCGGAAAATCATCTTGCAGCACTCGAAAGCCTCCCAAGGTCTTGATCCGGATTCGAGACAGGCCGGCACGGTAAATGGCCTGTCCAATCTGTTTGGCTTTTTTTCTAATTTTGGGTTTGGTGTGTTGCAAGAGTCGCTCGACTGCGGGCCCAGACCGCTCAGCAAAGCGGGTGGTAAGAAGATGGGCGGCATATTCTTCAGCCCCCTTGATTTGCAATTCAATGGCAAGCGTACAAATCTCCACTATATCTTCTCGTTTTAGAATGAAAAAGTGAACATATCCTTTTTCCCGGGCGATTTCGAAGCCCGCCCTCAGATGGCTTACCGCTTCATCGGTCTTTGCCTGCCTTGATTTTAAAAGCGCCATGGCAAAGTGGGCTTGAACCCAAAATAAATACCAATACATACCCCTAAAGCGGCCTATGGCTTCTGCCAGCTCCTGTTCGGCCTTGCTATCATCTTGAAGATGAGATGAAATCAGAGCCATCAAAATTTTTGCTATATTGATTTGTATTTCTATAGGTAATCTGTATAAAGATATGGTCTTCAATGATTGGACGATGGTATTTTTAGCCTTTTGAAAATCGCCTCGAAAATAAAAATTGTGCCCCATTGAATTAAAGGTATCGATATGTATTATTTTATTGTCAATTTGTGCCATCGAATTTAACAAAAGTTCGTTGATCTCTTCTGCTTTTTTGAATTGCTCAAGCTGGATATTCAACACACAATCGTTCACCAGTATTATATGATAAAAAAAATTTATCCCATGTTTTTCGGCTTCGGTTTGGGCCAAATGACAAAATTCCTGGGCTTTTTTAAGATCTCCCTTTAATATCGACATCTGACAAGAAATTATCAGATAGAATATTCGTAATTCCGGATAAACAGATTGAGCGATTAATGGTTCAATTTTCGAGCGGATTTCATCAGCCTGAGAAAACTCTCCCAACCAGGCAAGAGCTTGCATAAAAGAGATCAGGATATTGATCTGCTGGATTACATCCCCAACTTCTTTGGCCAGCAAATATGCTTGCTGGAGGGTCCGACAGCCCTTTTGCAGGTCGCCATTCCTGTAATAATACATCATTCCGAGGTGCATCAAAAGGTGTGTCCTTTCATAAGGGTGCTGAAGGGGACTTAGTGATTGCAGCAGCGCTTCAGCCTTAAGGAAAAGATCATCCAAAAGGAAAACATCTCGTCCCCTAAAAGTCAATAATTCGCTTAAATGTACCAATGAGAGGATTTGCCCGCTCTTATTCTGCTGTTTTTCGAAAAGGTCAAGAGCCTTGGATAGCCTGAACTTATTTTCCTGAAAATCATCCTTGAATCGTCTGGTCATGAAAAGATAGAACAGTAGCCACGCATTGTTCTTGATTAAATCTTCGGGCAGGGTTTGAAGCCATCGGTAAAGATCGCTGGTTCGACCCAATTTCAAAAGACCCAAGCCGATGCGTTCAATAACAGCGGCTGCTCGCGGATATGCCTGGGCCTCCAAATAGTACTTTACAGA
This sequence comes from uncultured Desulfobacterales bacterium, assembly GCA_937925895.1. Lineage (GTDB taxonomy): Bacteria > Desulfobacterota > Desulfobacteria > Desulfobacterales > UBA11574 > CALANC01. The sequence continues at coordinate 3,538 of CALANC010000105.1, read as the reverse complement.
TTCTTCAAGATCCCCTTTCTGCTCTAATAGGGAACCGGCCTTGAAAAATAAATTAAGCTTGGCTTCATTGTCTAACTGTAATGCTAATTTGGCCTCAAGAAAATCCCTGAACAATTGGTGATATCGAAATAGCCAGCCCTTTTGCTTCTCATAAAACGATACGACAAAAAGATTCCTGCGGCTAAAATCTTGGAGAATCTCTGTGGCATTTTCCGCTGTGCAAAATTCATGTAATAGATTAGGGTTCACGATTTCAAAAATGGATGATTTGACCAGCAGTTCTTGAATCTGAGCCGGCTGAAACGAAAAAACCTCTTCCTCGAAGTACTGAAAGACTTCTTTTTTAAATTTCGCATCTGTAATATCGGCAATGTATCCATTTCTTTGTTCTTCCGGCAATCGATCCAGATGTTCACAAATCAGGATTAAGCCGCCGATCCAACCCTCAGATGACTGATGGATCTTTTTTAATTGCAAGCTGTTAAAAGATATGCCTTTAGTTTTTCGGAAAAACGTCCTAACTTCATTCGCAGTAAAAGCGAGTTCTTTATTGTTAAGTATTACTGCTTCTCGATTCATTTTCATCCGCTGGATCTCTAAAGATGGCACCGTTCTAGAAAGAATGATAAAGCCTGATTCAGGTGGCATATTTTCGAGCAGGACCTGAAGAAAGCGCAGTGAAGGGGAATCGGCCGGGAGGCGATCCATCCCATCCAGAAAGATCTGAATCGCAACAGGTACGCGGTCAAAAATAACATGTGCCCAGTCCCGATAAAGGTGAATCTCTTCCCGCGGTCCCATGCTAAAGCCTGGATATCCGGAAAGAACGGAAAGGTCAACTTCGGGTAGAGCATATTGCAAGGATTGAACCAATACTTGAAAAAGATTGACCGGATCGGCTTCTTCCTTGCTCAAGTTTATCCAGGCTGAAAGAATCTTGGATCTTTGCACATAAGAAGCAGCCAGGGTGGATTTGCCCTGGGCGGCCTGACCCAGAATGAGGATCAGCTTCTTGTCCTGGTTTTGTTCCAGTCGCCGGATAAGACGATGGCGATCCAGGACCTGTGACAAACGCGGGGGCGTGATTTTGGCGATATTTAGGGGAGTTTTCATTTTGCCGCTTACATTTTAAAATCTGTTTCCGATACTCAACCCGATAGAATGGGTGATATTTTTATACTCGCCGCTCAAGATATTATTGTTAACGTTCCTATCCTTGTAAATACCGGCACTGTAGAAACCGTCCACAACCCATTTACCGGTTTTGTACCCGAATCCTATGCTGAAATTGTGCGCGTCTGCATCCGGATTGGCGGGCGACAAAGTGTGCTCAGGCACAGGGGTTTCAATAAATGCGTATCCTGTCCTTAGGGCGAACTTTTCGTTTAAATAGTATTCTAAACCGAATTTAATGAGCCATTGATCATCCCAGTCAAAATCTATTAAAATATCAGAAAACCCGGCAGCGGGAACTTCCTGTTCAAAGTTAAGAATCTGCTGGTCGAACCTTGACCACTTCAACCACTCAACGTCAAATGCCAAAGTCAGTTTGGTGGTTGCTTTGTAGGCTATCCCAAAACTGAGGATTTCTGGTAAATCGACGGTAGTTTCAACACCTGTCTTATACTGAGAGCCGCCAAACAGCGGTTGGAGGGCAGGAGCAATATTCTCGAGCTCGGTGTCTCCTTTCTGGTCAACGCTCACGTTGCTCCGAAAGGCAAAACCAAGGCTGAGCTTTTCAAATGGTGCAACCAAGATCCCCAGATTATACCCCCATCCGCCCCCATCAGCTTCGAGGCTGGACTTGCCGTCTCCTGCACCGAACATAGATTGATCAACCATTTTTTCTGCAGTGTTGAGAGAATGGAGGTAATAAACTCCAAACCCTACTGACACCCTGGGGGTGACCTGCCAAGCCAATGTCGGGTTGACGCTAATTGTTGCAATCGTGCTTTCAGTGGACAGATATCTCGTCAGACCATCTTCACTCCAGTACCGGCCGCCGATACCAAACGGGGAAAAAATCCCCAAGCCCAAGACGATCTTTTCCATACCGAAATCAGATGATATATAAAAATGTGGCGGGAAAAAGACCCTGAAGTCTGTTTCTTCGGACTCCCCCGAGGGACTGGTATATTTTGTGGAGGGGATAACTGCGGTTACTCCACCATACATATTTGTGCCGCTGACTTGTGTCAGTCCTGCCGGGTTGTGCAATATTGCAGAGGGGTCGTCCGCTATACCGACAAAAGCGGTTCCCATGCCGGCAGCCTTTGCTCCGTGAACCTGAGTCCCTGCAAAAGAGAAGTTTGGTATAAAAAAAGATAGGCTGAGTACTATTATTAAAGCCCATTCTTTTAGTGGTGGCAGGTTATTCTGCTGTTCAAACTTGGTCAAGTTCATAATTCAGAAAATTAATTGGTCCATTAGTAATTGTGTATTTTTTTAATTAATGGGCCCGCTAATTACCGTCTATACTTTTCACCAGATTGGACCTGTCATTTGAAATAATTGCTTAATCCCAATAATGAATAACGATAGGAACCATTTCAAAACCGCCTGTTCGTTGGGTTGAGACTTTTACATAGCGCTAAGCTCTTGAATTTATTACGCTTACAGCGTGGCTATATTTGCAAAACTCTGGCTATCGCCATAAAACAGCACCAAATATTACGCTTCGCTAAGCGCTTTTCGGGAATAGACTCAAAAATTACTTGCCGGTAAGTTTTGAAATGGTTTCTAATAATTGGCAATCATGGTAGGATTTTTAGAATTTCCATTCAGCTCAGTCTCCGCACAATTAAACAATATCTGAAACCAGAATCCGCTCCACATTCAACAAATTTTATTAAAAAACAAGCAAAAATCATAACGACTTAAATAAGTATGACACCAAACAAATGGATATTAAACAGTTAAATCGTTTGAAGGACTTTTATATGCATATTAATTCATAATAAGCAAGTGTAATTGTGAGGTAGATTGCACAATTTTATTTATTATTTTAAACAGTTATGACCACATTGTGGCAGTTGCGGCTGGAATGCATCAATGGAAAGGTGGGAGGTGATTGATTGAAACTGTAACTTTGGAACGTAAAGATTTGATTCATTATACTAAAATGGACATGAATTCAAGACTGCATGATTCTTAAATGGTGAAGGAGTGCACACTCTTGGAAAGTGCCAAGTTGTTCAAATCAAAAAAAGTGTGGATTTCGACCAATATTCGTCAATTGAAATAAATAAGGCGGGTACAATATGTTGTGTTCCGGCTTTCAGCCTTCAAACTTTTGATAATTGAGAATACCGATAATAATCAGACTTACAAAAACTTTGATATCTTGCAAGTATCACCTGATACTGATTCTTTGATATCGAATGGATATCACAACAATTTGGTATGAAAAAAAATGATTTTATGGCAAGTTGTCATAAAAAATCAATGGGCATCATTTTTGTGATACCTCTATGCCGTATCTCAATTTCATGTGAAAATAGATACTTGCAAGATATCAAAGTTTTTGTAAGTCTGATTA
>CALANC010000104.1 GCA_937925895.1 uncultured Desulfobacterales bacterium | reverse complement strand
CAATTAGGGAGCATTTTTCACCTTTTTGTGGGATTGTTATCCTTGCCAGGATCTGTTTTAATCCGTCTCTGCGGACATCTATCAGTTTAGTTAAACTTCCAAAATAACCCTCATTTCTTACAAAAAAATTTTAGCCAAATTTTCATAATGATTCTTGGCACCCCGTTCGCCAAGGAAGGGGATAAAAGGCAATAATATACTACCTTTGTTAATGAATTAGCGAAAATATTTCGCGTGCATATTAAATCGTTGCCATATTATATTCATAACCATCCGAATTAGTATGGATTTTTATGAGGGATCGTATAAGAACGCTGAACTTCAAATCATTTACCATAAAGGAGGTATAAAATGAGTCGGATGTTGCTTGCACCTGGGCGGTATATCCAAGGGGTCGACGCCATCAATGAAATCGGTTCCCACGCCGCCAATATGGGGTCTAAGGCCCTGCTGACTGGAGGAAAGAGAGCCTTGTCTTTTTGTAGCCAGGCAATTCAAGCCAGCCTTGTGGAAAATAAAGTTGGTTGCCATCAGGAAAAATTTATGGGGGAGTCCTCGGACAGTGAGATCAATCGGTTGGTAGAAGTCGGCAAAGCCAACGGGGCAGATCTTGTCATCTGCGCCGGAGGCGGCAAGGTGATCGACACCGGAAAGGCGGTAGCATATGAAATGAAAGTTCCGGTGATTGTTGTTCCCACAATCGCGGCAACAGATGCACCCTGCTCTGCTTTGTCTGTTATCTACACGGATGACGGAGTTTTTTCAAGGTACCTGGTATTACCCACAAACCCGGATTGTGTATTGGTTGATACGGGTGTGGTAGCACAAGCGCCGGTAAATTATTTGGTTTCGGGCATGGGCGATGCCCTGGCGACTTTCTGGGAAGCGGATACGTGTGCTAAGAGTTGCAAACCCAATGCCTTAACTGGTGCAACTCCTCCTACCCTTTCTGCCATTGCTTTAGCTCGCCTCTGTTACGATACGCTTTTGGAACATGGCCTTCAGGCTAAGCTCGCTGTCGAGAGAAAGGCTGTAACACCATCTGTTGAGGCAATTGTGGAAGCCAACACGTTGCTCAGCGGTTTGGGTTTTGAAAGCGGTGGTCTTGCCGGATCCCATTCTGTGCACAATGGTTTTACAGTTCTGGAGGCATCGCACGGCAAGCTGCACGGCCAAAAAGTGGCATTTGGGACACTTACACAGCTTGTATTGGAAGGACGCCCATTAGAAGACATTCAAGAGGTGTTAGATTTTTGCTTCAGCGTAGGATTACCCATTTGTTTGGATGATTTAGGGCTTCCAAACCCAACACGGGAAGAGATTCGACAAGTGGCTGAAGCGACAACGGCAGAGGGTGAAACCATTCATTCAACCTGGTTTCCCGTAACGGCGAGCATGGTTGAAGCAGCAATCTGGACCGCAGATGCATTGGGACAGGAATTTAAAAAGGAGGTGAAATAATGGCGTTACTTCCAGTGTCAATATCAATTGGTATTTTGTGCGCACTTTGGTTTCAGATCACCGTAATGGTACCTTGGCTGATGGCTTGGGTTGGGTATGCCGCTTGGGCAAGTTTCTATTATGCCGGAGGGGACAACGCGGCCCTTCCAAAATCTATCGCAGCCAATATTGCAGGTATGTTGCAGGGAGCTATTTTCTTTTGGCTGTGGTTGAAATTCGGTGGTGGAAACATGTTGCTCCTTTCAGCCTGGATCGGGGTTTTCTGCTTTACTATGACCATTGAGGGAAACATACCTATTCTCGCGGCTATCCCGGGACAATTTGTGGGCGCTGCCGTATTTTTTGGGAATCTCGGGGCTCATAAGGGTGATATCTGGTTAACTCTATTGAATACATGTGTTTGTATGCTAATCGGAAATTTTGCCGGCATATTGTCCGCCAAATTGCCCGATTTATTTAAGAAAAAAGAAGTTGCTACGGAGTGACGTGATTGACAGGAGCAAATAGGGTGTCGGAGCCCTTGCAGGGCTCACGACACCCTGACGTTCTACGATTATAAAACAGGAGGACAGTCGAATGGCTAAAGAAATGGTTAAAGAAGCTTTAGGAATGATAGAAACAAAAGGTTTGGTTGCCAATATTGAAGCATCGGATGCAATGGTTAAGGCGGCCAACGTGGTTCTAATAGGACAAAAACAAATCGGAGCCGGTCTTGTGACCACTATGGTCCGAGGTGATGTAGGAGCAGTCAAGGCAGCCACCGATGCGGGGGCAGCGGCAGCTGAGAAGGTGGGTGAAGTAATATCTGTACACGTCATTCCCAGACCTCATCAGGATGTCGAAATGATTCTGCCCGAAAAACCTTCAGCTAAATAGAGGTTTTAAATACCATTCATAGATTAATCGGACAAAACCAGGAGGAATTACCCGATGGAAGAACAATTGATCGATAAAGTCTTAAAAGAAGTAATGAAGCGGGTGGGCGCCCCTTCTACTGGCAGGGCAACCCCGCCGGAATCAAAAAAGAACAATCCTGCGGAAAACGCGAATGATTTTTCTGTTTCAGCCGATCTGGCACAGGTAACTGAATTCGTGGGCGTAAGTATGGGAGACACAATGGGAATCGTTATTGCCAACCTGGATCCCGCCATTCACGAGCTGTTGGAATTTGATAAAAAATTCAAATCTATCGGTATCATTGGTGGGCGTGTTGGTGCGGGCCCCCAGCTGATGTCGGCGGATGAGGCAGTTAAGGCCACAAATACAGAAATTATACGTGTTGAAATGCCGCGGGATACAAAAGGTCAGGCAGGCCATGGTAATTTAATCGTTTTCGGTGCAGAAGATGTTTCGGATGCACGTCGTGCGGTAGAGGTAACCCTTGATGTTCTGCCAAAGTATTTCGGTGATGTTTACGCCAATGATCAAGGATATACTGAAAACCAGTATTCCGCCAGGGCCAGCACATGCCTCAACAAGGCATTAAACGCTCCCATAGGCAAAGCCTTTGGTTTGATTTTGGGGGCACCGGCGGTCGTGGGAATGTTGATGATTGATACGGCTGTTAAAGCGGCGGATGTAGAGGTGGTCGGCTATGGTTCACCGAGTCACGGTACCTCCCTGACCAACGAGGTGTTTATCTGGGTCACCGGAGATTCCGGTGCAGTGCGTCAGGCCGTAATCGCCGGCAGAGAAATAGGGAACAAACTATTGAGTGGTTGGGGTGAAGAACCCAAATCTCTATCGACACCGTACATATAGGGGGTGACAGAAAATGGCTAAAAGACAAAAGCGTTTCGAAGTGTTGGCCGAACGAGCGGTCAACCAGG
>CALANC010000103.1 GCA_937925895.1 uncultured Desulfobacterales bacterium | reverse complement strand
AAACTAAAAGGACAGCTGATTACGAGAGGAGAACAGCATGCTTCGATGATTCGTGGTAGTCAGCGGTTTGTAAGAAAATCGATGAGAATAACAAATTTATCTCACTTCTTTGGCGACAACTTATTTAAACTTTTGACATTTAGAACAGAATCCAGCCGTTGCATGAGATTTGTTGCTTTTTTATCAATAACCTGCAATAAATCTGAATGATTATTTTTAAGCTCAATATTTTCACTGGCAATGTTCATTGCAGCTGAAATCAAAGTTGCAAGTTTTGTAACACCTGATGATTTACTCGAATGTTGAGCTTCTACCTTTGTCACTTCTTTGACTAGATAATCAGCAACCTCCTTGGCATTTGTATCACCCGATTCGGTCTTAAACGTATAAGGCTGCCCAAAAAGTTTTATGGTTACAAGTTGTTCCAATTTACAAGTATCGACCTTTCTTGACCTTTTACTGATACCACTACTGAGCTTCTGTTATATCCTCCAGCCTAATTAAAAGGCTATCAATCTTTGACCTGATCAAGGCCTTTTCCGCTTGATAGTTATTTTCTGCCTCAACCTTTCCTTGAAGCTCCTCCTCTAACCTCTCGAGTTCATTTTTCAGTTCTAAGTTAGTCGCTTCAAGTGATTTACATACATCGATCAATATGCCAACTTTCTTTTCAATTTCCTCGAACTGTCTAAGAATAATTTCATGCTCCAATTTTCACCTCATATTCAGGAGTTTAGTATAAATTTAATATCGTCTAAAGTCAAGATATATTACCTGACCTGCTGCGCATAACATTTTCAACTTTTATTAGATCGTTGTGGTCGTTGACCCCCATAAATTCTTCAACATCTGCTCCCATGACCACACCGATATTTTTTCTCTCTTTATGCGCCACACTGACAATATCGGTGAGATAAAACTCTTTTTGTATGTTATCGGGTCTTATTTTCTTCAATGAATCAAATAAAAAGTCCTTCTTTACACAATAGATGCCGGTGTTGATCGTTTTGATCTTTTTCTGTTCCTCGGTTGCATCTGCTTCTTCCACGATGCCTATCGCCCATCCGTTTTTATCAAAAATGACCCTCCCATAGCCTTTGGGCTTATCGATTTCGATCGCCAAAAGTGTTATATCTCGTTCGGCTTTTTTATGATCATTCAAAAGTCGATTGACAGTGTCGGCTGTTAGCGCGGGTACGTCACCGCACAAAATAATCACTTGCTTGATATGGCCGGGAATCTGAGGAAGCGCACAGATAACCGCATGGCCTGTCCCCATTTGGCTTTTCTGCAGGGCAAAAACAACTTTTTGGCTTTCTGATACGGTTTTTCGAACTTTTTCAGCCTGATTGCCGACAACCACAATCACGTTATCTCCGGCTACTTTTTTTGCTGTTTCAACCACATACATCACCATGGGTTTGTCGAGGATGTTATGCAGCACTTTGGCCTTATCCGACTTCATACGTTTGCCCAAACCGGCGGCAAGTATAATCACAGCCGTATGTCTTTCAATTAATTCCATTTTTGTTCCTGTTTTTTATCAAATTATATGCAAATTCCCTGGTATTATATCACCTTGCACGAGTCGGAGGCCTTCATATACAAGATTCAGGTATCAAAAAAGGGCAAGCCAAATGTTCAGCATGCCCTTAATTAAAATCGCGGGGTCAATTCAAGTTAAAACGAGTCTAATGTCAATTATTTTATAGTTCCCAAGAGCTTCAAACGATGCATGGCTCTATCCAAAGCTGCCTGAGCCCTGACATAATCGATGTTCTCATCTTTTTTTTCCAAACGTTCAGTTGCACGCTCCATGGCAGCTTTGGCTCTTTCGGCATCTATATCACGCCTCCTTTCAGCTGACTCGGCAAGCACTGTGACCTTATCAGGAAGCGCCTCGGCAAATCCTCCACTAACAAAAAGGTGCCTTTCATCTCCGTTCACATCTTTATAGTATAAAGTACCCACTTTAAGGGAGGTCAAAAAAGGCGTGTGGCCTATGAGCACACCAAACTCTCCTAAACTACCGGGAGCCACAACAATTTGAGCGTCTTCATCTATAACAGCCTGTTCAGGGGTGACAACTTCTAATCGAATACTTTCAGCCATATGTTGCCCTCGTTATTATTTTACTTCGGCCATTTTTTTGGCCCTTTCAACAACATCTTCAATGCCCCCAACCATATAGAAAGCCTGTTCGGGGAGATCATCATGTTGGCCTTCGCAGATTTCCTTAAAGGCTCTAACCGTATCTTCAATCTTTACATACTTGCCGCTTGTTCCGGTAAAGGCTTCCGCAACATGGAAAGGTTGGGAAAGAAACCGTTGGAGCTTTCTTGCCCTTGCCACGGTAATCTTGTCTTCATCTGACAATTCATCCATACCCAAAATCGCAATGATATCCTGAAGTTCCTTATACTTCTGGAGGATTTGTTGAACCTCACGAGCAACCTGGTAATGTTCCTCTCCGATATAAGCGGCATCAAGAATCCTGGATGATGAATCAAGAGGGTCAACTGCAGGATAGATGCCAAGCTCAACAATCTGTCGCGACAGAACGACGGTGCCATCAAGGTGAGCAAAGGTCGTTGCCGGAGCCGGGTCAGTCAAGTCGTCCGCTGGAACGTATACACACTGAACAGCCGTGATCGATCCCTTGTCTGTCGATGTAATCCGCTCCTGGAGTTCACCCAGGTCAACGGCCAGTGTCGGTTGATAACCAACAGCTGAAGGCATACGACCCAAAAGCGCCGAAACTTCTGAACCAGCCTGAGTAAACCGGAAAATATTATCAATAAAAATTAGAACGTCTTGCCCTTCTACATCCCGGAAATACTCGGCAGCAGTCAAAGCCGAAAGACCTACACGAGCCCTTGCTCCAGGCGGCTCGGTCATCTGGCCATAAATCAAAGCAGCTTTGGGAAGAACCCCTGAATCCTTCATTTCATGATAAAGGTCATTCCCTTCCCGGGTCCGTTCGCCAACACCGGCAAACACCGAAATACCACCGTGTTGCATGGCGATGTTGTGAACCATCTCCATCATGATGACGGTTTTGCCAACACCCGCACCGCCAAACATCCCCATTTTACCACCACGGGGAAACGGCACGAGCAGGTCGATGACCTTAACACCGGTTTCGAGAACCCGAACCGTCGTGTCCTGCTCGGTAAATTTCGGGGCTTCCCGGTGAATGGGCATCATTTTTTCCTGGCTCACCGGACCCAAACCATCAACAGGTCTACCCACCACATTGAGAACACGCCCCAAGCCGGCTTCTCCTACGGGCATCATTATTGGTTTCCCTGTGTCTTTGACTGGCATTCCCCTGACCAAACCATCCGTTACATCCATGGCAATCGTTCGGACGACATTGTCGCCTAAATGCTGGGCCACTTCAACAACGAGATTGTCCGGTTCATCGCTGATTGTAGGGTTGCTGATTAAAAGTGACGTATAGATCGTCGGCAGTTTACCCTGCTCAAACTCGACATCAACGACAGGTCCCATAACCTGCACAACCTTACCTATGTTTTCTCCCATCTATTGACCTCCACATCTATTTATACTCATTATTCTCATCTGTTATTCCAATAAAACGCTTGGCTTTTCTCCTGGTTTACCCTCTAAGAGCCTCGGCACCACCGACAATATCCATCAATTCCGCCGTAATGGCTGCCTGCCGGGCCTTATTATATACCAGGGTAAGATTTTCCAGCATGTCGTTACAAGCATTGGTTGCATTATCCATAGCCGTCATACGCGCAGCATGTTCGCTGGTAGATGTTTCCAACAAGGCGCTATATAGCTGAATATAAACACTCTTTGGCAACATTTCTCTTACAAGTTCTGCAAGCGAGGGTTCACAGATATGCTCGGCTAAATAAGGCTTCTCCTCATCTTCGACCTCATCTTCAACAACTTCCAGCGAAGGTATCGGCAGAATCTGTTTGAGCACAGGAACCTGGCGCGCCATGCTTACGAATTCAGAGTAAATTAAATATACCTCATCGTAAGATCCATTTTGAAACCCTTCAATCAATTGACGTCCGGATACCGCTGCAACGTTGAACTTGAATTTCCCTCCCACGACGCCTAAATGCTCGCTGATGATAGTATAATTGTTATTTCGGCACCAGTCTCGGCCCTTTTTCCCAAAATTGGTAAATGAGAATTCTACCTCGCTTTCCGATCTATCCTTAATAAAAGAATTAGCCTTTAAGATCAGGTTGGAATTGAAACCACCACAAAGGCCTCTGTCAGAAGTACACAAAACAAGATGGATTTGATTAACTTCTTCACAGGGAATGAGCAAGGAACTGACTTCCTCATCAACTTTTTCCAACAGGCTCCCGAGAACCTCTTCGAATTTTCCGGAATAAGGCCTAAACCCTTCCATGTCTGCCTGGGCGCCGCGCAATTTGGATGCCGCCACCATGTTCATGGCTTTGGTGATCTGCCTTGTTTTCTTTACCGCAGATATTTTTGTTTTAACCTCTTTTAACGTTGCCATACAGATCTGCCTTATAAGTCAAATTGTCCGTTATCGGTTAAGCGTCATTCCAATGTCTACTAGGCGATGGTGTCCTTAAACTCCTCATCATAGGCTTTTAGGGCCTCATCCATCATCTTATCCAACTCATCGCTTATCTCTTGTTTCTCTTTCAATTCAGCATATATCTGAGGATACCGGTCTTCGACGAACGGGTACAACCCGGCCTCATATTTTTCTATGACATCGGTTGGATAATTGTCCAGAAAACCCCGTGTCCCGGCATAAAGAATCATGACTTGTTTTTCCATTGTCAACGGTTGGTATTGAGGCTGCTTAAGAATTTCAACAAGCCTTTCACCCCTTGTTAACTGTGCTTGGGTGGCTGCATCGAGGTCGCTTCCAAAAGCTGCAAACGCCTCAAGTTCACGGTACTGAGCCATATCCAGTCGTAGGGTGCCGGCCACCTGTTTCATGGCTTTAACCTGGGCTGCGCCACCAACCCGTGATACGGACAGCCCGACATTGATTGAAGGCCGTACACCGGCAAAAAACAGGCTGGGTTCAACATATATCTGTCCATCCGTAATGGAAATAACATTGGTCGGAATGTATGCCGACACGTCACCTGCTTGGGTTTCGATAATCGGAAGTGCCGTAAGAGAGCCGGCGCCCAATTCGTCATTGAGTTTTGCTGCTCTTTCCAGTAGTCGAGAATGATTGTAAAAAATATCACCAGGGTAAGCTTCGCGGCCTGGTGGGCGCCGCAAGAGAAGAGAAACTTGACGGTAGGCTGCCGCCTGTTTCGAAAGATCGTCATAAATGATGAGTGCATGCTGGTTATTGTCCCGGAAATATTCCCCCATGGCACATCCGGTATAGGGTGCAATATACTGCAATGTCGCCGGGTCACTGGCAGATGCTGAAATCACCGTGGTATACTCCATGGCTCCGTGTTTTTCCAGAGTGGCAACAACCTGAGCAACCGTCGATTGTTTCTGACCGCAAGCCACATAAATACAGAAAATATCCGTATCTTTCTGGTTGATGATCGCATCAACGCCAAGAGCTGTTTTACCGATCTGGCGATCACCGATGATAAGCTCACGCTGTCCACGCCCAACGGGAGTCATAGCATCGATAGCTTTAAGACCGGTATACATGGGCTCGTGAACGCTTTTTCTATCAATAACACCCGGCGCCACCATTTCAACTCTGCGGAACTCCTTGGCGTCTATGGGTCCCTTTCCGTCCAATGGCTCTCCTACTGCTGAAACAACTCGACCCAATACCGCTTCTCCTACCGGAACCTGAGCGATTCGACCGGTACGTTTAACCATATCTCCTTCTTTGATATGGATGTCTTCCCCCATAATGGCTACACCCACATTGTCCTCTTCAAGGTTCAACACAAGCCCCAAAAGACCATCGGAGAATTCGACCAGTTCCAATGCCATGACTTTTTCAAGTCCATATACTCTGGCAATACCATCACCTACCGACAAGACGGTTCCTGTTTCACTCAACTCCACCTTCTTATCGTAATCCGTAATCTGTTCCTTAATTATCTGACTAATTTCTTCAGCTTTTAATTCCATTATACACGCTCACCCCTTTTTAAAGATTCTCTCATATTGAGTAATTGTGTTCTGATGCTTCCGTCCAAAACAAGATCACCTATCCGGGAAACTACTCCTCCTATGAGGTTGGGATCGTGCTCAACCTCCAAAATAATATCTTTACCTATCTTTTTTGATAGGGTTGTACGAATTTTTTCAATGGATTCGGACGGAAGTTCAGTTGCCGAAACCAAGCTAGCTCGTGCCACTCCTTTTAATTCGTCAGCAAGTTTTTGATAAAACTCATTAATAGCACTAAGAAAACTAATCCGGCCTTTATCAAACAGCAACAGCAGAAAAGATTTCATAACTTTTGAAATCTCGACCCTATCAATTATTGCTTGCAGCACCTTTTTCCGGTCTGAAACATTGTAAAGGGGATTCGTAATTGCCTGTTCAAGCTCTCTTTCCTTTGCAATTAAACCTGCAAACGTATTGAGCTCTTCTTTGTAAGTTTCAGCCTGACCATCCTCTTTGCCGATAATGAGAAGTGCTTTGGCATAACGCCGTGCAACCGTCAAATTTTTCACTATGCCACCACCTTCTTTAAATAATCGTCTACCAGTGTATTCTGATCTTCTGCCGTAATTTTTTTTGTTATGAGTGCTTCAGCATTGATAATCGCCTTGTCAAGTATTTCTTTCTGCAACTTAAATTTGGCTTGTTCGAACTCCTGGGCAATATTCCTGCGGGCCTGTTCTTCCAGCTTTTCCGCTGCTTGTTTCGCTTCTTCTAAAATTCTAACCTTGGCTTCATTTCCTTGTCTGATATACTCCGCAATAATATCTTCAGACTCCTTCTCCAAAAGGGAAAGCCTTTCACTGTATTCCGTCAACGCCTTCTCGGCCTCTTTTTTTCTTGTCTCCAGGTCGCTCAGTTGTTCCTTAATCCCTTTTATCCTGGCATTGAGCGCCTGGCTCGCCGGTTTACGTAAAAGCAAGAAGAGACCAATGGCCAAAACTGCAAAATTCATCACCCGGTAGGTATCCGTCGCCCCCCATCCTTTTGCTTCTCCTTCATCGCCGGATGCCGCCAGGGCAATTCCGGCATTTAGGGGAAAAATTAGGGTGATTAAAACGATTAAGACCATGCCTTTATTAAAAATAAATTGTTTGCGGCCATTTCTTGAAGTCTTCATTAAACAGCCCTCCCTAAAATTTTCTCGCCGATAGCATTTGCAAAGCTATCAATTTCCTTTTGAAGAGATTCTCTCACTTGTTCGGTATCCCGGGCAATTTTGTCGCGTACTTCGGCAAGATCTGCCTGAGCTTTTTGGTTAATTTTTTCTATTATCTCCCTTTCTTCATGCGTAGCAGCTTGTATTAAAGAGCCCTTTTCACTTAATCCTTGATCCCTGGCTTCTTTTATGCCCGACAGAAAGGCATCATCTTTTTCTTTTGCATCCTTATTTAAGCCCTCGATGTTTTTTTCAGAGTCTTCAATTTTTTCCTTTCTTTGAATCAGCATGTTGCGAATCGGCTTATACAAAATGACGTTTAAGATCCATATAATAAGGAGGAAATTGACAATTTGAACGAAAAGGGATGCATCAGGTATTACTGTTATTCCACCTCCTGAAGCAAACCCGACTCCTTCAAAGTACAGAATAAAGATGGTTGCAAAAAGTGCCTTAACTCCAAAACATTTCCGGCTTAAACCAGATACTATCATTCCAGTATCCCCCATGGCAGAAACTTGTTGATGGTTGTTAAAATCAACTATTATTCTTATTTGTTACAACGGATGTTGTTTCAATTCACAAGGCAAGAAATTTATATTAAAGAGCCGTCTATAACATCAGCATTAATATATTGTCAAAGGTTTTTTTCAATTTTTACTTTCCATTTTAATCTTCCCTAATACTTAGTTTTTTCAAGGGATTTAGTCTCTTTTGCATCGGCGCATTTTTTGCTGTCATGACACACTTTCCATTAAACACGACACCGGCTTCAATTAGAACAACTGGTGATTGGATATCACCTACAACTCGCCCCGGAGAATATATCTCTATTCTTTCGCTAGCTTCAATGATACCATTGACCTTTCCCTTGACGATGGCGACATCAACTATTATTTCTGCTTCGACAACAGCCTTTTCCCCTATTATTACCGTTCCTCGGTCACCGTATATTTTTCCTATAACGTTTCCATCCAGGCGCATGGTATTCTGGAATTCAATCGTTCCGTTAATGCGAGAACCAAAGCCAAAAAAAGTTGATATAGAGTCGGACTTCTTTGTTTTTTTCATAAGATTTTCCTGCGATAAGAATGTCCTATATCAGATTTTTCATCTACCAGATGCGTTCACTCCATCATAAACCGTCTCATGCTGACGTTCATAAGAAGGCCGATACAGATCATCATAGTAATAATTGACGACCCTCCATAACTGATAAACGGCAAGGGTACACCCACAACAGGCATAAGCCCCATTGCCATTCCGATATTAATGAAAATCTGCCAGAATATCATTGCGGTAATTCCTCCTGAAAGGATAATACCAAAAGGATCTCTGCATCTGTAAGCAACGTTCAACCCGTAAATAATGAGCATCAGAAACAGAAAAAGAAGGACCGCCGAACCGGTAAAACCCCATTCTTCGGCTAACACAGAAAAAATAAAATCCGTGTGTTGTTCAGGCAAAAAGGAAAGCGCATTTTGAGTTCCTTTCAAATATCCTTTCCCAAAAATTATCCCGGAACCTATGGCGATTTTCGATTGAATAATATGATAGCCGGCACCAAGCGGGTCGCTGTCTGGGTTAAAAAACGTCAATATTCGCCTTTTCTGGTAACCTTTAAGCAAGAACCACACCAGAGGAACAAGCAGCGCGCCGGAAAATAGGAGAAATAAAAGGGATCTTCTTTCAATTTTTACAAAAACCGTCATAAAACCGGCAATCAAAACCAGAAGCATGGCTGTACCCAGGTCAGGTTGTTTAACGATGAGAATAAAAGGAATTGCCGTCAAAATCAATGGGGAAAAAAGTTCCCGTAATGTCAAACCTCTGGTGTCGGCTGCTTTTGAATAATACTTCGCCAGGCTAATAATAATGGCTATCTTAACAAGCTCCGACGGCTGAATTGATAGGGGTCCCAAGACAATCCATCGCCTCGCTCCTCCGACATATTTCCCATATATTAGCACGTACACCAGAAGGACAATACATAAAAGGTAAATGATATATCCCCACCGCTCAATCAATTTGTAATTGACAAGAAATGATATAACCATCACTGCCATCCCGGTACAATACCAAATCAACTGTTTAAAATAGAGTGTTTTCTGCGGCGAGGGCGCTGCCGATGTTACGGCGCTGTATAGGGTGGCAAGGCCGACAATTCCAAGTAATAAGGTCAACCCAAGTAAACCCCAATCAAAGTATTTGACAAACCGTCGATCCAACATAATTGTTATACACCTCATCCGGATTTACCGGACCCAATCTTGAACCTCTAAATTACTTTCCCAATTTGTCATTAACACACTCAGTTTGCTTTGCTCATCCTGCTGGATGGATCTTTTATTAAATAGGTTTTGATTATTTCTTTGGCAATCGGTGCTGCCGCACTCGATCCATGTTCTCCATGTTCAATGATGACCGCAACAGCTATTTTCGGGTCGATTGAGGGGGCATATGACACAAACCATGCATGCGCTTTAAGATGATCAGATATTTCGGATTCTGGTTGAACATTGTTATCTTTTCGCCCGACCACCTGTGCTGTTCCGGTTTTCCCACTTACGTCAACACCTTCAATATAAGCAATTCGTCCAGTTCCTTTTTGGGTGTTTACGACTTCCCACAAACCTCTTTTAATGATTTCCAATGTCTGTTTACTTGCAGGCAGCTTGCCGGAAATTTGACTTTTGCTTTTCAGGATAGTCTTCCCATCTGCGGTTTCAATTGATTTCATTATTAAGGGTTTATATCGTAATCCACCATTAGCCACCGCTGAAGTTAGGACCAGCATCTGCAAAGGCGTCACAAGGTTATAACCTTGACCGATGGCTACCGAAAGCGTTTCTCCCCCCTGCCATGCAATTCCGGTGCGACGCCTTTTCCAAGTCGAGGTCGGCACCAGTCCGGAAGCTTCATGATCCAGGTTAATTCCTGTTGGCGTGCCAAGACCAAATGCTTTGGCATACCATGCGAGTCGATCTATGCCCAGCTTTTGTCCTACCTGATAGAAAAAAACGTCACAGGATTCAGCTAATGCTTTTAAGATATCAACGTTACCATGCCCCCCCCTTTTCCAGCATCTATAAACCCGGTTGCCATATTTATAATGCCCCGGACATTTAAAAATTGTCGTTTTATCTATAATTTTATCTTCGAGTCCGGCGATAGCTGTCACCATTTTATAAGTAGATGCCGGCGGGTACTCTCCTTGAACGGCTTTATTTTCCATCGGTCTGAAAGGATTAGATACGAGAGCATTCCATTGTTCATGAGACATTCCGTCAACAAAAGCGTTCTGGTCAAATGAAGGGGAATTGGCCATTACAAGAATATGCCCTGTTTCCGGATCCATAGCTACTACAGCACCTGCCACGCCCTTCAAAAGGGCCTCGGCCTTATTCTGCAGAGTATGATCAATCGTCAGATAAACATTTTGTCCCGGATGAGCAGCAACCGTTTTTAATATTTTAACAATTTGTCCTGTGACATTTACCTCAACTTGTCTCCCCCCGCTTTTACCCCTCAAAAAAGGTTCGAAAGCCTTTTCGACACCAAACTTTCCAATAAAATCTCCGCTCTGATACTCAGAATATTTTTCGGATTTGAGCTCATCTGAATTAATTTCGCTTAAATATCCGATCAGATGAGCAGTACTCTGCTCGAACAGGTAATGCCTACGGGGTTTAACGTCCACGATAATGCCGGGAAGATCGAATTTCCTAACTTCTACAGCTGCAAGCGCATCCCGACCTATGTCTTGCTTCAATAGAATCGGTTTGTAAAACGAAATACCCTTTTTCGGCGAAATTTTCCCCATAAATTCAGTTGGCGGGACGTTGATATAATGGGACAGTTTTTCGATGGTACGCTCAACCGGTTTAGCGTCTTTTAAAATAATACTCAGATCAAACGCCGGCCTGTTATCAACAAGTAGGTTACCATTGCGGTCAAAAATCAATCCTCTTGAGGCATCGGTACTTTGCAATCGTATAAAATTGTTTTCTGAAAGCCGCTTCAGCTCTTCGCCTTGAATCACCTGCAGGTAAAACAATCTTATGAAGAGAATAAAAAAAGCCCCAACAGCGCAAAACATCACCTTGATTATTCGTCGCTTGTACCAATCGGCATCTGCGGTTTTTAAATATTCACTCAATTTTCCAGCCTTTTGTTTTGATCCTAACTGTAATATGGATGAAATATTTTATCCAAAACATGTGAATTTAGACATTGCTCGCTTTTTTTGAAAACATTTCATTCATCCGGCGAAAAAATTTTTTATGGAGATAACTAAAAAGCATTAGAAAAATCGGCCCGGTAAATATAGCCCAAAAAACTTGTGTTGAAATCGTTTTAACGGCCAATGAGGAAAACCATGAGCCCGGTCTGAGCACCATTATGGCTCCGATAAACATCAGATTCTGTATAAGCACACCTGCAGCGACGACAAATGGAAAAAGGATGCTGTTTCTTATGTCTACATAGGTGACAACCCACCTCACCCCAATAAACAGCCATAGATAAGTTGTTAAATATAGACCAAAGGGTCCTCCGGATAGATTGTCCATAATAAACCCAAATAATAATATAACCGGCAGACTTTCACGCGTAGATCGAAAAAGGCTCAAATAAACGACGAAAGGTGAGAGGAGATCATAAAATTTGTCCAAAAAAGAAAAATAAGGCATAATTGTCGTCTGCAGGATGACCAGTGCAAAGCAGATGCAAATATGAAAAAAATAAGTCATCATTCATCCTTAAATTTTCAATTATTCGAGCTCAGTACGACAAACACCTCTTCAATAGTTTCAAAGTCAACAAAGGGCGTCACCCTTATTTCCTGAAAAATTCCGGAACTTGGCCTGACAACACTTGCAACTTTGCCAACAGCGAGTCCTTTTGGAAAGACACCATCCAGTCCTGACGAAACAACTCTATCACCGACGGCAACATCATGCTTACGCAAAACATATTTCAATACGCATTGGCCTTCGGTCCCGCCTTTTATTATACCCCGTGCTCTGGTTTTTTGAACCAATGCATCAACCGCACTGTGATGGTCGATAATTAGCAGAACTTTTGCATATCGGGGCGAAGCAGCCGTAACCTGTCCTGCAATTCCTTCAGGAATTACAACAGCCATACCGTTTTCCACGCCGTCATAGCTACCTTTATCAATAATAACGGTTTTAAACCAAGGGGAAGGATCCTTGCCGATGACTTCAGCAGCCAGGACTTGTTTGGTCATTGTTTTCTGGAAGTTCAACAAATTGCGCAGGCGAGTGTTTGAAAGCTCAAGTTCTTTATAATGATTATCCTTTTCTCTAGCTTGGCTCAAATTTTTTTTATAAATATCATTCTGCTGCGCCGCCATAACGAGGAAAAAATAGTGGGTCCAGATGTCTTTTGCAAAACCAATAGATCGCGTGACGATTTTTTGAATAGGAGCAATTAAAGAAAGGCCAACTCCCCCTGGTCCATAATAAGAGGGATCGCGGCGGCCGGAAAGAGAAAGGGCTATGATGTTAACGGCAATCAAAACGATCACGCCAACTATCATCACCATCTTTTTCGAGAACATGAAATTATGTAATTATTACTTGTTTGAGAATTTCAATGCTGTCAAGAGCCGCACCGGAACCAAGCGCCACAGTTAACAGTGGATCCTCAGTAATTGTTATCGGAAGGTTTGTTTCCTCTCTGAGTAGCTTATCCAAATTTTTCAACAGGGCGCCGCCACCTGTCAATACAATTCCTCTATCGACGATGTCTGCAGCCAGCTCCGGCGGTGTTTGCTCCAAGGCTATTTTAACCATTTCAACAATAGAATCTATTTGTTCAGAAATCGCTACACGTATTTCTTCAGAGTCAATGGCTAAGATCTTGGGAATCCCTGATGCAAGGTCCCGACCTTTGACTTCTATGGTTTCCAAGTTCTTAGATTCCGGGTATGCATTTCCAATGGTTGTTTTAATTATTTCGGCTGTTCGCTCACCTATTAACAGGTTATATTTTCGTTTGATATGCTGTATTATAGCAGAATCCATTTTATTGCCGGCAACTCTAATAGATCTGCTATAAACAATTCCTGCGAGAGATATGACAGCAACTTCGGTCGTCCCGCCACCAATATCGACAACCATATTGCAGATAGGATCGGTAACCGGAAGCCCGGCTCCAATCGCTGCCGCCATTGGTTCTTCAATTAAAAATACTTCTCGTGACCCTGCCGATTCAGCCGATTCCCTGACGGCACGCTTTTCAACCTGGGTTATTCCTGATGGTACGGCTATAACGATTCTGGGCCTCACAAAAGTACGTCTATTATGAACCTTGTGAATAAAATGACGGAGCATTGCTTCTGTTACTTCAAAATCAGCTATGACACCATCACGCATGGGACGAATAGCAACAATATGACCCGGCGTCCTCCCCAACATATTTTTTGCTTCGACACCAACAGCCAGAACACGATTTTTCACCCGGCCGTCTGTTCGGACCGCAACAACCGAAGGCTCATTGAGCACAATACCCTTACCTTTAACGTAAACGAGTGTGTTAGCTGTTCCTAGATCGATTGCTAGGTCACTGGAAAATGCACCTAAAATCTTATCTATAAGATTCATGTCCCCTCATCTCCGCACACGGAACGTGTGCTTGTTTTTTTTGTTTCATGGCATTTTCAACCTCTGAAACGGCATATAATTCGTTACTTATAAAACACTAATAATTATCAAAATTATTCTTTGATTACAAGAGAAATAAAATGATTTGCACACTATTAAACAAGCCCCGGGGATTTGAAATTTACGCTTTTATTTGCATAAGTATCAGACACTTTCCATTATGGCATCATGCAATATCGGTCTGAAGGCTTTTATTTTATTATTTTTTCGCGACGGATGTACGCGATTGGTCAAAAGAATGACGATCATGTTACTCGCAAGATCCATCCAAAAGGATGTTCCTGTGAATCCCAGATGACCGACACTTTCCTTGGAAAAATATCTTCCACAGCTGGAGTCATTCAATGAGGGGGTGTCAAACCCGAGTACTCTATGTCTACGGCCTTCTTTTTTAATAAACTGTTTTACGACCTCTTTTTCAAACAGGTCGCCTGCAGTTTCACCGTGGAAAACTGATAGCAGAAAAAATAAAAGGCAAAAAATATCATGGGCTGTTCCAAAGAGTCCTGCGTGTCCGTCGACACCTCCCACCACATACGCATTGTCGTCATGGACCAAGCCGTTTAAAAGAATTTTTCTCCACGGACAAAACTCGGTAGAGGCAAACTGGACTTCGCGGGGTTTTGAAGTAAGATCCACGAAAAATAGATCTTCAAGACCCAAAGGATTGTAAATCTCTTCCCTAACAAAGCGGTCTAAACGGATTCCGGATATTTGTTCGATTACCCAACATAGGATCATAAACCCCAAATCGCTGTACAATACCTTTTTCCCGACGGAATTTACCAGGTTTTCTTCTGCAAGGCTTCTTCTTAAGGCATCTTTTCTCTGATTTTCAGGAAGTCCGCGCAACATTTTATAATAAGGACGATAATCAGGAAGTCCTGAATTATGACAGAGTAAATGTTCTATACATATCTTCCCTTTGATATCACGGGTCAACGGCTCTAAAATCGATCCTATCTGCTGATTTAAACTCAGCTTATTTTGTGAAACAAGTTTCATAACCGCCAGTGTTGTTGCCAGTGGTTTTGTTAGGGATGCCAGATCAAATATCGTCTCAACCGCCATAACGTGTTCAGAGAATATATCAGCATATCCATAGGCTTTGAAAAACATTACTGCCTCGCCTTTCGATACCAAAAGAACTCCACCGGGGAAAACATCGTCTGATATTGCTTGGCGCATTAGCCGGTCAACTTGTTCCATATGTTTACTGTATTTTATCGGATAGTTTTAGGAAATTAAATCAAGGAAATTCTTTTTTCGAAATGCGAAACTTGGGTGATTGCTTATCCAGCGTTGGGGTTTCGTGAAAAGTTACTCGTTGTCGGTCAGCATCAAGTTCTGCCCTGATCCCCATGGGAATGGTAATATTTGTTTTGCTGTGCCCCACTTCAAAACCGGCAAGTACGGGAATGTTAAAGTCCTTGAACATTTCCTCTATTAACCGGTATACGCTATCGACGTCTCCGCAGTCTTCAAAAGAACCGATGACAATACCACCAAGCCCTTCAAAACAACCGGAAAGTATCATCTGGGTTAACATTCTATCTATCCGATAAAGTGCCTCGCCTTTATCTTCAATAAGTAAAATTTTTCCTTTAAAATTAGGGGTATATGGCGTTCCGGTGAGATGGCATAAAGTGGTAAGGTTGCCACCTTCTAAGGGGCCTGAAGTCTTTCCAGGGTTTATTGTAACGCCTTTCCGTGGTTTTATTTCAATCTTCATGTCGGATGTAAGAGATCGAAACAAACTTGTTTTTGTCTCATCCGTCGCATCCGCAAGTGTGGTGACCACAGGGCCATGGAACGTAACCATGCCACAGGAATTGTTTAACACCGATAATAGCGCCGTTATATCGCTGAATCCAACAAAAATTTTAGGATTTCCCCGAATCGAATTAAAATCCAGCAATGAAAGTATCCTCATCGTCCCAAAACCGCCTTTAGCGGAAAAAATTGCCTTGATGTTCGGTTCAGCAAACAGCCTATTCACCATTTCGGCCCGATGCCTATCGGTTCCGGCGAGATATCCCTTTTTTAAAAAAAGATCTTCGCTAATCAAGGGGAAAAAACCCATGGACTTCAGAACCTCAATCCCCCGATTGAATCTCTTAACATTAAAAGGGCCGGCCGGAGCAACGATCCCGATCGCATCGCCCCTCAATAGCTTCCCTGGCCTTCTAAGCGATTTTTCTTTGGTTCTCATACGAAGAGTTCAGTTTTCCCCATAATATAAAATCTTGACATTACAGACTTAAGGTGTTAGCCATAATTTTTTTTATCGGGGCGTGGCGCAGTCTGGAAGCGCACTTGAATGGGGTTCAAGGGGTCGGAGGTTCAAATCCTCTCGCCCCGACCAGGAAAATCAATAGGTTACACGCTGGCACTTTTTTCTTGGACGGGAAATGTGACAGTTTTGTGACACGTGGGGTTTTTACCCTTCACGTTAGCGGTCAACCCATTTAAGAGGTTGACCGCTTTTCTTTTATGCTCCTTGGGTCAAGTGAGCATGCCTAAGTGTCATGGTCATGGTCTTATGCCCCAAAAGCTCTTG
The DNA here is from genome assembly GCA_937925895.1 of uncultured Desulfobacterales bacterium. GTDB lineage: Bacteria > Desulfobacterota > Desulfobacteria > Desulfobacterales > UBA11574 > CALANC01. The sequence continues at coordinate 3,141 of CALANC010000103.1, read as the reverse complement.
AACATCCTTCAGTGTGCCGCCTCTCATAATCACCTGGCTTGCAAACGTATGCCTCAGATCGTGAAACCTAAAATCTTGTATTCTTGAGTCCTTTAAGCCTGTTTTAAAAGACTTCTTAACCTCTTTGACAGGTTCACCCTTATATGTAAACACCTATTTTGAATTTAGCTTTTTAGTCTTTAGAGGTTTTTTGTCAAGACTTATTACGCTATTGCCTTTTGGATTTTGCTCGCTTTTAATTTGCTTGAACATATCCTCTAGGGTTTCATTAATAGGTATTTGTCGAGGCTCCCTTGTCTTGGTTTTTCTAAGGTATTTAAACCCGTCTCTGATTTGAGACCACTTCAGGCTCAGCACTTCGCCGGTTCTCATACCCGTGTTTAAGGCACACATAACAATCTTATGCAAATACGGCGGAGAGTTCTCTAAAAGTTTGCTGATTTCCTCTTCCCTAAGAAAGCGCATCCGTTTGTTATTTTCCTTTAGGATAAGAGACTTGCCCTTGTCAAACGGGCTTTGCTCCATCATCTTCCACTCAACCGCTTTCGAAAAGATATGATGCCGGCATGACATTTCATGGTTGGTTGATGCATCAGTACTAAAAAAACAGGGTCATTTCTGACCCTGTAAATTTATGTCCCTATGGAAAATACAGCTCAAACTGTATATAACAGACCCACTCGCTTGCTGTAATTTTTCTAAGAATACCAAAGTATGAGTATAGAGTGAGAATAAATCGTTAATAAAAATCACCGGCAAGAAAGGGATTATGACCCACAATACAAATCGAGGAATTCACGGTAGTAGTTGTCGTATCCAAAGTAAAAACCCTTGATAAAAGTTTCCGATCTACCTTGATTTTGTAAAAGCTTGGTGTATTCCTTTGTTTTCGAGTTAACATATCCCAATTTTGGGTATTTAAAGCAAATGTGCTTCATGGCATCTTTCTTGGCATACTCCTCAGCTGCATTATAACCTTTTAGGTGGTCAGATTCGAGTGGAGAAGATTGAGAGGTTGCACAGGAAACTAAAAATAAAATTATAAGGAGGGGAAGAGCTAATTTCAAAACATTCATATTTCACCTATCAAAAAAAGTTAACCTTATGGTTACGAATTACCACCACAATGTATATGTCAAGCATTGAAGGCATGAAAATGACCCAAGAAATTAAAGGAAAGTTCATAGATTTTCGATTCAAGATACTCTGCAGATACATGGAATTTCGTTTTCGAAACGGTAACAAGTGCAGATAACTTCATTGTCGGTCTTATAGGTTAAGTTAAATTTTGTTGTAGCAATTCTAAAAAATATGTTTCGATTGAATTGCTTTTATGGGTAAACGCAAGGTTATTTTGAGATTCGCTATAAAAAAGCGAAAACTTGAGCCTGGCAAAGAGTTTGGGTAAAAAAAGGGGGTTTTTCAAAGGCCTCGTATATGCGCATAGGCCCCGGCCGGAACAATGGAAAACGTGTTCGCATCGGGTGTTTTCCAGTAGAGTTCAAGCATTGCCGTGCCTTTACGTTGGAAGTATGAAACGGCTATCGGATACAAGCATGACTTCTTGACTTCGACCGTCCCTGGTTGCGAATAGCGATCGGAATGAAATTCTTCATCACTGACAATCACTTCGTCATTGATGGTTATTCTAACACCGTCGTTGGATTTGGCTTTAAAAACGTAAAGTCCAGGGCTGGAGAAGTAGATCAATCCGGTCATCTTCATGCCTACGCCCTGGCTCGAGCCACTGTCAAAAACTTCGCCTTTTCCGAACCTGTGGTTCAGTATGAGGATAGGATTTCCTTGCCAGCCCGACATCTGTGCAGCTATGCCATGGGGCATTTCCATTACATGCCTGAAGTAACCTTTAAAATACCGAACAGCAAGGCCTGGTTCGAGTCCTTCAATTGTAGATTCAAAACACGGCGGTGTCGGCTTACTTTGGTCCAAAGTGCAGCCAATCCAACTGCTTAGGAATAAAAGAATCATGATAAAAAGCGTAAAAGAGGTAAGTCGTTTATGGTTGGTTATCATCCTAAAACCTTTTCGAAATTTAGCATAGGTTTTAAATATCAACCGAATGGAGCGTATACAAGCCGGAAAGATAAATTCGAGTGATGTGGTTGATTACATATTCGGCTTACCAAGAGCACAAATTGAAACCGATTTATCTCGATTACATATATCCGGTACCTTTCGAGAGTTAGATGTTGGGGATGCGAGCGAATCTTTTGGGAGAGTTTTCTTGTCTCCCCAACTCTAACTCTCGACGATATGAAAATAAAAAATCAAGTTAAATGTCCCCATTTTTACCAGTGATGCCAGCCACGATGGCGATGGTGATGCCTTCCAGGATGGTAATGGTAAGGAGGATACCGGTAATAACCAGGTGGTGGTGGTGGATGGTAATATTGGACCACTGGAGTCGGAGGACCACAGACTTCTTCGACCGTTTCCTTTACCAGCGTTCCTTTCTCCCAAATCCGCTTCCGCACTTTATGGCAATTGGGGTCATCGGTTTCCTCAGGAATGGCTTCAACAGCATGTCCGCTTTTATCATAATAAATTACAGGCTTGCCATACTGAGCTGCATCTCTTGCTGCCTGATAATCTTGATCCACCGCATTGCCGACCAGAGCTCCTATAATCGTTCCTGCAGCCAATCCGATTAGGGTGCTCTCAGTATTACCTCCAATCGCCTGGCCAATAAGAGCGCCCGTACCGGCACCTACTGCAGTTCCTATCTGGGTATTATATCGGTCATGGGGATGGTGAGCGCATGATACAAATAAAAAAGAAAAAGCCAATGTCAATATAACCATTTGATATTTCTTCATTTTTTTCTCCATGAATCAGTCGATCTTTTTAAGTCGCCTTCAGATTGTTTTTGGCTGATTCACATTAAATTTCTATTATGTTCAAACATAACGATCATTTCCACTGGTGCAAAATCTTTTTTAACTCGATTCTTTTTTTTCACACCTTCTATCCTTTAGACACCCAAAAACAAAAAAAAATCAATCGAAAATGAGAAATCATTAAATTATTATTGAAATGTTTAAATTAATAATAATCTGCTTTTTAATTGCTAATTTAGCCTAAAGATAAAATTATGTACGATAACCGAATAAATAGCGATAT
>CALANC010000102.1 GCA_937925895.1 uncultured Desulfobacterales bacterium | reverse complement strand
CCCAGTATTGCTACTGAGGGCAGAATTTTTCCTCTTTCGTCTTCCACCTCGTTACAGCTTGTTTTGGCTTGTTATGGTAGCAGAATGGTAGCAGAGAATGGCTGGGATATTCCTGGGTTTTTCTATTGTGTCAACTCAAGTTAATTCTCAGACATGTAATATTTCCTACATCAATAAAATTTTCGTAATTCAGAGATGATGTTTTATAGTACAATCTATAACCCCACAGGTCTTCTTCAGGATTCGCATCCCATGCCAAATTAACACAAGAAGCCCCATAAGAAACTATCCATACATCTGCACTTCCTGGTGGCGATGGTGGATCGTTGTCCTGTGAAAAAACATTAGATGTTAGTAGCAAAAAAATTGTCAATGAGCATATAATTTTCTTCATTTTCTTCTCCCTGTTAAGGAATTAACTCATTAATTAAAAAATGATTATAATGAACAAGCTCCTTCGCCAGAAACGCAAGCCTGGTAAAAGGGATATGAAGACTCAAATCACACAAGCAGTTAATTTAGAACCTTGAACTATTTGTAAAATGCTTGATAACATTTAATTAAACCCCTCCTCCAACATATAAATAAACGGTATCCACACACCATTACCCTTTTATCCCGTCAAACAGAATTGGTAATTAACATAACTATTTAATAGCACCAACTAAAGATTACATAATATTTATAAAGGAATTATACTATTTCCACTACGGATTTATTTCGCCTCTCATAAACAAAGACAGGAGCCATAACGACTCCTGCCTTTGTTATTAGTTTATACCCTTGCGATTATGCTCTACGGATACCTACAACAATCCCGCACAACACTAAGGACACGGATTATTATACCGATTCCTGCCGAAGTCCTCGAAAAACTTCTTGACATCGTCAGCATCCACGGCACCATTAAGGTCAAAATCACCCTTACAGGGGTCTTCATCACTACAGGGATTTTGCAAGATACTTCTCCCAAAGCTCTCAGTAATTACTTTGACATCTAACCCATCTACATCACTATCAAAATCAAAGTCGCCAAAGCATTCTAGTGGTACGATGGGTGGCATCGTATCAGGTTTGATGATTATCGCAGCACTAGCAGAACTACCTCCATTACACTCATCAGTAACTGTAACTATGTCAATCCCCATTCTACCCCCGGCGGTATACAAACCGTTCGAGTCAATTTTACTTCCGGTACTGCCCATTAACGAAATCTCCCAGGTGTAGCATGGGTCCGTACAACTTCCACCACCCGCAGCGCTGAACTGAATCATGTTGCAATCTCCATCACCCGTGGGGCTGAACTGCACCTCATCTCCGGGATCAACGGTTGCAAATAAAGGACATATACTCACTGAACATTCTGGTGGAGGTAACATATCGACTGTTTCTGCAGCCCAAATCTGGGTTCCCGGTCCGATAAGCTGGGCCAAAATAAAATCAATGAAGGCGAGCAGCTCTTCAGGAGGAATCGCATCAGTTGATAACAATAATGAAGCGTCGATATAGGTAGGCATCTCATTTAGCGATATTTGACCACTTGCGATCAAGGCAATTATCAATTCAAGCAACTCTTTCGCATCAGGAGCAAATAGGTTGGATGCTGTGCCAAGAAAGAGCTTGTCGCCGCCAACTTCCATGTTTCTTATGCCATAATTCCAAATTCCCCAGCCTTCAAGGAGTGATGGAAGCGGAATTTGTTCCCAGTTTAAACCATCGGTTGAATAAAACATTTCTGGTTTTGCCGATACAAAATTAATGAGCAGGGAGGGGTCAATCTCACTCAGATCAATATCTCCAAGGTCCCCTATGGAAGCGTCCCCCAAAAAATCAGAGTTGAAGGTTGCCATGTAAGCTATGTTTTCAAATTCTGCTATTGACCAGACATAGGTGTTTTTCTCATTTCCCAATCCATCTACAGATATAATTTTCCACATAACACCATCATAGGCAAGAAAGGTAAATCCATCAAAAAAATTGGCAGTGCCTACCAGCAGTTTGTCTTTGTAAGCATAGAGCTTGGATGTACCTATATTTTGCAATGTGGTCAAATCAACTCCATCAAGAATTGCAGGTGGTGTCACATCGGTTACAACATTTGCGGCATCAATTTTATATACTGCAAATCCAATGGGACCGGGAGTCCCTGCATAGAGTTTATTATTAAATACCGCAAGTTCCAGAATGCCACCCATTTGACCACCGCCAGGTAGTAATGCGATAAACTGCCAGTTAACTCCGTCAAAGCTCCAGAGCTCACCGGCATCAGTACCTACGTACAATTTATCTAAATAAACTGCCAGTGCCCTGAATGAAAAAGTAGGAGTCATCTCCGGGGGATTTGGAACTGCAGTCCAATCAACTCCGGTTTTGGTAACAATAAGGTGAGCCCCGCCAATCCCTAAGCCTCCGGAGGCGGTAGAGGCGTAGAGCCTGTTGTTGTAAACCATCATTTTTCTGAAACCACCACCCCCAAACGGTTCTTCTTTGTAAACCCTTTCCCACATTTCAGAATAGTAATCATATCTCCAAATTGCAGCACCGCTGTTACCCTGGTAACAATAGTCTAAGGGTATCTGGGGATTAGACTGGGGACACATGCAAGCTAATATTGTCAGGGGATTATTTCCCGGTGGGAGCATATTAATACACATTAAAAATTGAGGGTCGTTTAGGGCATCCAATAGGGCATAATGCACATTGCTGGTGCCCACATACATATGTCCATTAAAATCTGCCATTGACCATGCGTATTTATTCCACTGGTCGCCGAAGCCTTTACCTATACAGGCGGTAGTATTTTTATATGTCAGGGGTTTACCTACAATGGAGGTGGTATTTTCGTGCGTAAGTGTTTCACTAGATGCACTAGGTGCCAACACAAAATAGATAGTCAACAAACAAAAAAACGAACACAATAACTTGATTTTAAGATTTTTTTTCATGATCCCTCCTCCTTTTCTAAATTTTTTAACAAATAATCTTTCCCTTACCTTTTTTATAAAGCCTCATAGAAAATTTT
>CALANC010000101.1 GCA_937925895.1 uncultured Desulfobacterales bacterium | reverse complement strand
TCACATTTAATCGGTAATATAAATCTTCACGAAAATTATTCTGCTGCACCTCTTTTTTAAGATCTTTATTTGTTGCACTAATGATCCTTACATCTACTGAAATCGTCTTTTCTCCACCCACTTTTTCAAATTTGTTATCCTGCAAGAAGCGCAAAAGCTTTACCTGCATGTATTTTGACAGTTCAGCAACTTCATCCAACAATATAGATCCGCCTTCCGCCAGCGAAAACCGTCCTTTTTTGTCACGAATGGCACCGGAAAAGGCACCTTTCACATGCCCGAAGAGTTCACTTTCAATAAGACATTCCGGAAGTGACCCACAGTTAATCGGGACAAAAGGTGCCCCACTACGCCGGCTTTCGTTGTGAATTGCTGTTGCAATGAGCTCTTTGCCCGTACCTGTTTCTCCATAGATATGCACCGGGTAGTCAAAGCCGGCAACGTTGGTTATCTGTTGGAAAATCTGAATCATCTTACTATCTTTGCCGACAATGTTGGAAAAGTTGGTAAGTTCTCCGGCCTTGATTTGAAGATGTAAAATGTCGGTGACATCTCTAAGGAATGCAAGGATGCCGAAATCCTTTTCCTTTTCATCTTTGATCACAGTTGCAGACATATCTACTCGCCGGGTTTGGCCGCTTTTTGAAGTAACGTTTATGGTGTATTCTTTGTCGTGATTTAACGTCGGTTTGCTTTTGAGAAATTCACAGTTCTCACCGCATAGAGGTTCGCCAAAAATCTCATGACAATCTTTTCCCAGGACTTCTTTCCGGTTGAAACCCGTTATTTTTTCGGCTTGATTGTTAAAATAAAATATGCGCCTGTTCAAGTCGTGGGCGATGATGCCATCTTTGAGATTGTCTAGAATTCGTTCCAGGTTTTTTTGATTGGTTGTAACTGTTTTTATCGATGCTTCTTTCATGGTTTGACAACATAGGATATTATGGGAAAAATGTCAAAAATTATCTAAAATTCATATTAGATTAACTTGGTTCGCTTCACTCATTCCGCCAATTGTTTACGCATCTAGAAATCCGCTAAAAGCGTTATAATTTCATATAATTGTAGAATATCGAAAACGTTTTATGCTGTTTGGAGAAAAATGGTTTTGTCGGCAGGAATAGGGTGTTGCTCGGTGTTAATTTCTGAAAAAATTATTCTGAATTATTGTGGAATAGCTCTGTGAATGAGAATTGCCAATGCTATGATCACACTTAGGATAAACAACAGTCCTTCATATGAGATCCAGGTTTCAGCTGGGGTTTTTCCCTTTCTTCTGGAATTGGAATATTTTGATAAAAATCCCAATCCCATCACCAGCCAAAGTGTAAAAATGGCGACGATTAATGTCGGCGTGTTCATGTTGTTGAATCCTTCCATTTCCCATTTTGGAACTGCTGGTTCATCTATGTTATACAACGGGAAAAAGTTTAACAACTGATAATACTATGGAGAAAAAGAATATTCAAGAACTTAATCTTAGGGCAATTAGAATTTCTTAATTGAGAAGATAAAATTTCCGATTTGGAAAAATCGTTCAGATATGGTACCTTTCACACAAAAATATATTGAAGGAGAAATTTATGGGATTTTTTGGGAAATTAATCGGAGGAACACTGGGATTTGCTCTGGCCGGACCCTTGGGCGCCATTGCAGGTGCGGCGCTTGGTCATGCCTTTGACACCGGTGAGCAAAGCTTGCAAACCGCTGATCGGGCTCGACTTTCAACAGGCCAGGAGGTTCAGCTCACTTTTTTCGTTGCGGCGTTCTCCATGCTTGCAAAGCTGTCCAAAGCTGACGGACAAGTATCCAGAGAAGAAATCGATGCTGTCGAAAGGTTTATGATACACGACTTGCATCTGGATCATGAAAGCAGGCGATTTGCCACCAACATCTTTCACACCGCACAGAATTCTCCGGATAATTTTAGTGATTTTGCCGCCCAGTTTTATAACCAATTCCGCTCCCAGTACCAGATGCTTGAGCTTATGATAGACATATTGGTCAGGGTATCAATAGCCGACGGCAGTCTCAGCATAAGTGAAGAACAGCTAATCATGTCCGCTGTGAGGATATTCAACTTCAGTGACGATCAGTACGAAAAAATACGGTCCAAATATATAAAAGATTTTGAAAAATACTACGCCATCTTGGGGTGCAGCAAAAACGATTCAAATCAACAGATTAAAAAGCAATACCGGAAACTGGTCTCAGACTATCATCCCGACAAAATAGCCTCAAAGGGGCTGCCGAAGGAATTCATTAAATTTTCCCATGACAAATTCCGGGAAATCCAGGAAGCTTACGAAATAGTAAAAAAAGAGCGGGGAATTTCCTAATTAGGCGCAGCGGACAACGCTCTTTAAATCTTGCCTCTTTCTCGGGCAATGTTTAGGTAAGTTTTGAACGTGTTGGCCGGCGGAATCCAGCGATCAGCTTCATCTTTTTCAATCATGCTTAAAGCTTCAAAATCGCAAGCAACGACACAGAGGCCACAGCCGATACATCTGTCCACATTTACATATGCCATATCCTCAACCGTGATGGCATCCATCTGACATCGTTCCACACAGCTTTCGCAGGCGGTGCAGTTTTCCCCGTTGACCGAGGCATAATAATTTGTGCAAACAGCTTTTGCCGGTTCCTCAAGCGTCTTTAGATTTTTTAAGATCTGACAGCAACACCCGCAACACAAACAGATATTCGAAGGTTTCTGGGCGTTCCCCGGCTGAAGCACGAGACCGCCTTCTTGGCCTTTATTCAGAATCTCTAAAGCCTCATCACTGGAAATGGATCGTCCAAGCTTGTTTTTCTCGTAATAGTAGGCCCCGCTCCCGAAAATCAGGCATGCTTCCGAAAGTTTGCTGCATCCTTCACCCACCCTGGTGTGTTCTTTTCTGCATATGCAAGGCGCTACGACGATCTTTGATTGTCTGTTAATGATTTCTTCAGCCTGTTCATAGGGCATGATGTTCATTTCAGCGGTAATACTTTTTGATATCGGGATGACCCTGAGTTGCTTTGTTTTCTGCTTGACCCAGGCCTCATTCATGAAGTGAGGCAGATATTCGTTGAAGTCTTTTATCAGCTCTTCGTCAAGATCGTTAACGTGGTATTCCCATATACCGATAACAAACTGGGCCGCCATGTAAAGATCCTGGCCACCTTTGTGTCTGCTAAATATTAACCCTTTTTTAGACATGCTTTCCAGCATTTCAGATAGGATTGTTTCATTCATGTTGAGTCTTTTGGCAATATCAGATGCAGGCTCTGCCATCATGGAAAGCCCTATAGCTATTTCTGCTTCTTGGGGGGTAAACAGTCGTGTCAATATTCTCAATTCTACACCCGAGTCTGTCGGGGGAAAACCTGCCGGGAGATTATCCAGGTGTTTGGCTAGATTTTTGTAGATGTCGTCCATTTTCACTCCTTTATAAACTTATAATAGGTTTTGGAATTGATTCAAATAAATTTTCACGCGGAAATATAATAACGGTGTTCACATGTCAACAAATAGTCCCGTACAATCTGTTGTTGTCCAATCTTTCAATTTTTACTTTAACCAGTC
>CALANC010000100.1 GCA_937925895.1 uncultured Desulfobacterales bacterium | reverse complement strand
CAAAGTGCATTACCGCAGCGATTTTATGATTTGAAAATATCTCGTCAAGCAAAACCGCATCACCCAGGCCGCCTTCAACATAATCTCCTCCCGGCAATAGATCACGGTGTCCGGTAGATAAATCATCCAGCGTGATCACCTCATAACCGTTTTCCAACAGATCTTTGGCCATGTGTGAACCGATGTATCCCGCACCCCCAACTACCAGTATCTTAAGATTTCTCATTTTCTACACAGCTCCAAAACGTTTCATCATTAAATTCAAGTTTCGCACCCTAATTTTGCACGAGTCGGAGGCTTTCATATGCAAGACATTTAAGGGCGAAGCCATAGTTAAACTATTGCGAGCCCTTAATAACGCAGCAGATGAAAGTCTCCGGCTCGCCCTTCGGGTGAAAATTGATGAGAAAAAAAGTCCTCGTACGGTTTAACATTTGGGTAACACATATGATTATATGATTCTTTTTAATCCCGTATTAATTGACCATCTTAAAGATTCTCATCAATTTTCATGCAAGTTAAGCATAATGAGTCTTAATCCATTGCCGGTACTCCCCGCTTTTCACCCGCTCAACCCACTTTTTGTTATCCACATACCACTGAATGGTGTCCCGAATACCGGTTTCAAGTGACGCTTCCGGACGCCAGTTCAGCTCCTTATTCAATTTTGTAAAATCGATGGCATATCTGCGGTCATGACCGGGTCTGTCTTTAACAAAAGTGATCAGCTCCCTTCGTGACCGGTTATTACTTAATTCATTCATCTCGTCCAAAATATCACAAATCATCTTAACGATGGCGATATTTTCCATCTCACTGTCGCCACCGATGTTATACATCTCCCCTATCCTTCCGTTTTTCATAATTGTCCAGATGGCTGTGCAATGATCTCTTACATAGAGCCAGTCCCTGACATGGCGGCCGTCACCGTAAACCGGCAAGGGTTTTCCTTCAAGTGCATTGAGAATCATAAGCGGAATCAATTTTTCAGGAAACTGATAAGGACCGTAATTGTTTGAACAATTGGAAATGGTTATCGGCAGGTCGTAGGTCTTGTAATATGCTCTCACCAGGTGATCAGATGACGCCTTGGAGGCGGAATAGGGACTGTTGGGCTTGTAAGGCGTAGTTTCCGTAAAATATCCGTCTTTTCCCAGGCTGCCGTAAACTTCGTCCGTACTGATGTGGTGAAAGCGGATCATTCGGTTCTGTTGTGATCTTGCCGCCTCCAAAAGGTTAAAGGTCCCGACGATGTTGGTCTGAATAAAGGCGTCCGGTGCGACTATCGATCGATCCACATGGGATTCAGCAGCAAAGTTGCATATGGTATCGATCTCATGTTTTCCGAATGTTCTATTCATACCGGCCATGTCGCATATGTCGGCCTTGATAAAAAGATATCGATCTTGATACCGTTCCTCAATATCAGCGACATTTTCCGGGTTGCCTGCATAGGTCAAGCTGTCAACGTTTATGACATTTCCGGTAAAATCCGATTCCGATAACAAGTACCGGATAAAGTTTGCACCGATAAACCCGCAGCCGCCGGTGACCATAATATTTTTCATGAATTTTTCTTTCCCCGTTTTTGAAGTGTATAAACAGTTCAGGATGCTTGGTTGATCCAATGCTCTCGAAAGTCAGCGACAAATTGATCGATGTCTTCCTGCCAGGGCTTCATGACGTTTATTCCTCTTTTTTTAAGTTGCTGGTTTTCTAGAATAGAATTAGTCGGTCTTCTGGCAGGTGTCGGATATTCCTCACTCATACACGGAACCACCTTATGCGTTATTCCCATTTTTCCCAGGAAATATACCGCAAGTCCATACCAGGTGCAATAACCCTCTGCTGAGGCGTGATAGATTCCCTGAACATTTGCGTCGATCATTTTTTCAATCTGAAATGCCAGTCTATGGGACCAGGTGGGTGAACCAAACTGGTCATTCACCACCTTGATCTCATTGGGGGGGTGCTGCAAAGCAAGTGTGAGCATGGTTTTTAGAAAATTATGACCTTGGGCGCCGTACATCCATGAAGTTCGTATTATTACGTGCCGGTGGGAAATCTGTCTTACAGCTTTTTCACTCTCGTATTTGGTTGTCCCATAATAGGAAACAGGGTGAGGGGCATCCGTTTCTAGGTAAGGATCCGGTACATTTCTCTTGCCGTCGAAAATATAATCGGATGAGATGTGATACAATCGACCGCCATGTTTTTCCAAGCATAGCGCAAAATTTTTCGGACCGTCTACATTTACTTTCCAGGCAATTGCCTTTTCTGTTTCACATTTGTCTACTTGAGTATATGCAGCACAATTTATGATGGTGTCCGGGTTGAATTTTTTTACCAAATCTTCCACATCTGAGAATTTTGTAATATCGGCTTCGTCTATATCAACAGAAAATACGTCATGATTTTCACTTAAGACCCGGGTACAGTCCGTGCCCAACTGCCCTTTGCCGCCGGCTATCATGACTCTCATTACTCATAACCTCTTCTTATCATCATTCAGCAATCTATTAATCAAATTAGAAAAAAAAGTGAAGGGAAAAATAATGAAATATCAAAACAATTTGACTCAATTTCAACAATCAAGTTATACAACCCTAATATGACCGCGTTAGATCAAATTACAGACAAATATTTATACTTCTTGGCTTTTGAAAAAGGCCTTTCAGGAAAAACTATAGAATCATATAGTAGAGATTTGTCCAGGTATCTCCAATTTCTCAGGCAACAAGGTGTCAAACACATCTCTGATACGGATACCCCGGTGATATTAAAACACCTCATCTCTTTACGAGAGGCCGGTCTGGGATCAAAATCATGTGCCAGGCATCTCGTCTGCTTGAGAGGGTTTTACCGGTTTCTTGTTCAGGAAAAGGTGTTTGCGTACGATCCTGCAAGACATATAGACCTGCCAAAAAGTGGACTGAAACTTCCTGATGTCCTCTCGGTGGCGGAGGTTGACCTTCTCCTGAAGATGCCGGATGCAAACAAGCCCAGAGGTAAAAGGAACGCAGCCATGATCGAACTGCTCTACGCTGCAGGCCTTAGGGTCTCCGAGCTGGTTAATCTCGAGCTGTTGGATGTAAATCTGGAAGCCTGTTTTGTACGGGTATTAGGGAAAGGATCAAAAGAACGAATTATCCCCATCGGTACTCATGCCAGAAAGAAAATCGACGAATATATAAAAAATGCCAGACCCTTGCTATTAAAAAAGAATATGAGCAAGCATCTTTTTGTTGCAAGGGCAGGAAAGCCTTTAAGCCGTCAGGGCTTTTGGAAACTGTTAAAACAATATGCAGAAAAAGCAGGGATCAAAAAAAAGATCACCCCTCACAGTTTGAGGCATTCCTTTGCCAGCCATCTGCTTGAAGGCGGTGCAGACTTGAGAGCCGTTCAGGTCATGCTCGGTCATGTCGATATCTCCACTACGCAGATATACACCCACGTGGCGAGGGAGCATCTCAAGCAGATGCATGAAAAGTATCATCCCCGAGGCTAAATTGAGACCTTCGAAAAATGTTCAATTTTGTTCAAGGTCAAGGAAGGCGAAAATTTTAACCACAGGCATACATTGAGTATTCCGCGGATTAAGATTCGAGCCTGACGCAGAGATTGGACAAAAGAGGGTGTTTTTCAAAGGTCTCATTATTCCATCACAACAATAGTCACCCGCCGGTTCTCCGCACGATTTTCCGCGGTGTCATTGTCGACCACCATTTGGGATTCTCCATAAGAAAAGGTGCTCATCCGATGCAAAGGGAAATTGTGTTCTACGTGGAAGTAACTTAAGACGTTCTCCGCCCGTTCTTCACCCAATTCCAGGTTATATTCCTCAGATCCTATACTATCAGTGTGCCCCTGGATTTCTACATAGACATTTTTGTTTTCTTTTTTTAGTTCTTCGGCGATCACGTCTAATGTTGCCAGGGCTTCTTCGGAGAGTTCGGTCTTGTCAAAAGCAAAATTTACGGATGCATCTGAAATTGTCGCTTCATACAGAAATTTTCCTTCAGCCAGCTTGCCTGCTTTCTCGGCACGATCCAAGGCGTCTTGCACATTACTTGAGACTGCTGCAACGGAATTTTTGAGCTCCATGATTTCATTTCGATTTGCTTCAATGTCTTGGGTGATTTTGTTAACTTTGGAATCAAGTGATTGGGAAATTTGTTGATTGACGTATTCCTTGGTTGCACATCCGATCATTCCAAAGGCAAAAACACCCAAAATCGCGGCCATGACAAATAAATATTTCTTCATAACAGCCTCCTCTGCAAAGGAAATTTCAAATGTTTTTCTTATTCAACATTTTACAATCCATCAAGTTACCAATTATTTTTGGTAATTACAAATACTATTATTTTAAGTTTTTCTCCAACTAAAATGGAGAAGAACCTTATTTCAAAAGCCTTCTACTCGAATCCTTGAATCCTTAAGGGATCACTCCAGCACTGTTGGAGATGATCCCTTTTTTATTACCATTTTACCGGTACCCTAACCGCCTTTTTGTCCTTGTTATTAAAGAGGAGATAACCATTTTCTCTGCCATACTGATAAAGATCCCTGGTAATCGCCACGTCGGCTCGGCAATAATCGATGATCTCTCGAATTCTCCCTTGTTTCCACCAGCGAAGTGCCTGAAGACCGTCCGCCGTCTTCTCTCTATTCAGGGTTGCTTTAGAGATGTTATCCAGAGAAATTCTGTAGCCGAGGCGGTCATGTATCTGTTCAAGAATATCAAGGACCGGAAGCTCGTTGAAGTCAAAATCAGAATAGCCGCTGAGCACCCGGAAATCAAACCGTTTGATATTGAACCCGACGACCAGATCAAGCTTTTTCAGGTGTTCAATGAGTAAGGGAACCCGGTCATCCAGAAACTCAAAGAATTTATCTTCTTTGGAATCATAAAGCACTACACAGCTGATTCCCATTAAATCGGACCGATGCCAACCGCCGACGTCTTGTGCCGATCGTTGGGTTTCTAAGTCGAAAACACCATAGTGCATGTCAAGTCGCACTTTTCCTCGAACCTCCGGTGATCTTCGCCTGAAAGACGCCCGTCGACGCAATCTTCCTCTGAAATGAGCTGACGGTTTTTGTTTTTCAATAACAGCTATATTCGTTGTTTGCCTTTGATCACCTGGCCTCCTCCTGATGCCTGATTCATCAGAGGCTTTTATGTTTTTGAGAACAAAATGAGCTGCGGCTTTGTCGATGGGTCGATTCCCGGAACCACATTTTGGCGAATGAACACAGGATGGACACCCCGACTCACAGGTGCAAGTCCTGATAACTTCAAGCGCACAGTCTATAAGTTCCCCTGCGCGCCTAAACGCCTGTCTGCACAAACCTGCACCGCCGGGTACGCCGTCGTATATAAATACCGCAGCGGTGCCTACTTGTGGATGAAACATGGTAGAAATACCACCAAGGTCATTTCGATCCGCCATGACAATCAGCGGGAAAACACCGATAACCGTATGTTCAATGGCATGAATGCCTCCCATGAAATGGAAATACCTTTTTTCAGCAATTCTTTGAACTTGAAGGGGAATTTTAAACCACAGGCCCTCTGTCTCGAAAATCTGAGGAGGAAGGTTCAAGGAGGCCGTACTTAACTTCTTTTTAGCGTGAATTCTCCATTTTTCATATCCCGTAACCTGATCGGTTACTTTAAGTCTTCCTAAATAAATATTTGTTTCCCAAACAGATTTTTCTTCAAATATTTCTATTATTTCCGTTTCTTTCTCAGATCTCACCCGGGTATAGTAATCGACCTTGGCTTTTGATATGTTGACAGTATTTGTGTCCAGATCCAGGCTGCTCACCAGAAAGGTGTCGCCTTTATGGAGATAAATTGCTCCGGGATGCGTCTCCTTAAAGGCTCTAAACCCATCAATATCGCCTCTGCTATCACCGGTTTTAGCATCCACAATGTTGAAACGATTTCCCGTCCCGCGAAGTTCGATATGCCGGTGGGGGGCCTTGCGGCTGGAATAAAGCTCTTTGCCGTCCGCGCTTCTTAAAAGATGACCCTTTGTTTCCAGCTTGAGAATCGATTTTTTTACGGCTTTCGTCGACAAGAACGGTTCATCATGTCTTAAGGGTAAATCAGCAGCTGCGCACACCAAATGCTTTGACAAAATATCAGGGTTGTATGGGTTGATCACTGCCGCTTCCGGCTCCCGTTGGATAAAGTCTTCTGGATTCCTCATAAAATACTGATCCAGAGCGTCTTCTCCGGCAATGAGCACCAGCGCAGAATCCTGTCCGCTGCGCCCTACCCTGCCGCCTCTTTGCCAGGTGGCAACAACTGAACCGGGATAGCCCACCAAGAGACAGAGGTCCAGGTCACCGATATCTATACCTAGCTCAAGCGCACTGGTCGAGATCACGGCCAAAAGATCACCGTTTGCAAGTCGGGCTTCGATTTCCCGGCGTTCTTCAGGAAGGAACCCAGCTCGATAAGCACTGATACGACCGGCATAAGATCCTGACTGACTTCCGGCCCACATGGCTATCAGTTCGGTGAGTTTCCTTGATTGGGTATAGACTATTGTTCGCAATTCCCGTTGCAAGGCCGCTCTCAGTAAAAGAATCGCCGCCTGGGCCGGACCTTGAACCGGGTTGATAAAAATAAGGTGCTTTCTGCCCAAAGGCGCTCCACTTTCTGTAATGGTCTCGACCTTAAGGCCCGTGAGCTGCTCGGTAAGCTGAGCCGGGTTGGATACGGTGGCAGAGCAAAATATAAAGGTCGGATCAGCTCCGTAATGAGAGCATATCCTTTGAAGCCTCCTGAAAACCTGAGCCATATGAGATCCCATGATTCCACGATAGGTATGAACTTCATCAATCACGACCATCTCAAGTCCGGAATAAAATTCGGCCCATTTCTGATGATGCGGTAAAAGCGAGAGGTGAACCATTTCTGGATTGGTCAAGAGAATATTGGGAGGGGCTTCCCTTATCCGTTTACGATGCCATGCTGAAATGTCACCGTCATAAATGGCCAGTCTTGGTCTTACTCCCTTGCTGAAGGCGATAAGTTCTTCAAATGATCGCAACTGGTCCTGTGCCAGGGCCTTTAAGGGAAAAACATACAAGGCTTTGGATTCGGGATTTTTTATGATATTTTCAATGACAGGAAGGTTGTAAATAAGCGTTTTGCCACTTGCGGTGGGCGTTGCAACGACCAGATGACGGCCTGA
The DNA here is from genome assembly GCA_937925895.1 of uncultured Desulfobacterales bacterium. Classification (GTDB taxonomy): domain Bacteria; phylum Desulfobacterota; class Desulfobacteria; order Desulfobacterales; family UBA11574; genus CALANC01. The sequence continues at coordinate 702 of CALANC010000100.1, read as the reverse complement.
TCTTACTCGCTCAACGGCATCCACCTGATGTTGATACAGATCACGAACACCTGCTGTCTGCAGCATTCGATTAATTTCTTCAGACCATGATTTTTTTAGTTTTGAAAATAAAGCCGGATTTTCAGGCAACACACTGTAATGAGCGATTTGATCGACCAATCGCTTTGAGGATCTGAGTGACGATATATACTCCGTTATTTTGTTTGTTTTTTGTTTAGGCATTTGTTTTATGGTTCTTCTCCAAATGTTTCCACTTTATTTACTTGAAAATTACTAATTTTGATGTATATTTAGGAATATAACTAACTCAATGCCATATTGCACGACATAATCGTCTTTGCAAGAGGAAGAAACAAATATTGGAAGATCCTCCTTTATTCAAAGCATCCACTAACATTTTTTCATTATTATCTCCAACTTTGATAGAGAATTCTTATATATCTCTGTTTTTATTCCCTGCCCGCAAGATAACCGTATTTATTCAGGAATTAACAGATTATGCTTAGCCAGATTATCCTATTGATATGCTTACTTTTGCTGTCGGGTTTTTTCTCTTCGGCGGAAACCGCCTTGTTTTCCATAAGTAAAACCAAAGCAAGGCATTTGGCCAAACAGAAGAAAACGTTTAGGTTGATCGAACGCATGAAGAAAAATCCGCACAAGCTCCTTTCCACCATACTTATCGGTAACAATATCGTTAAC
>CALANC010000099.1 GCA_937925895.1 uncultured Desulfobacterales bacterium | reverse complement strand
GATGGTGATACGTAAGTCTTATCCTGTCTTATGAACTTACGGGCTTTGGGGCCAGGAAGCGTCGTCTTTATTTTAGGTAATGTCATGGTTGTTCCTCCATTACTCGGGCTGAGTTATTTTCAGAGCAGAACCTCGTATTTCTTACCTTACCCATAGGGCCGGGTTTTTTAAGGGAGAATTTGTGACTTCCGAGTAAAATCGGAAACTAAACTAACAGCCTTTTCGCTAAACTAATCGTTGGGTCCAAAATAGCAACTTCTTCCTGTTAATGCGAAATGATCCTTTTCTTTTAGCTACCCCTACTCAATCCCGTGTGTTTTAAGCAAATCCAAGACTTCGGGAAAATCAATTTTCAAGCGTTTTACCGTTTGTAGGGTAGGTATGCCGTCTTTGGTCCAACCTCTACGTTCATAGACGGCATCTTTAAGCTCTTCATACAGGGCCTCACGAAATTTACGCAGCAGCGCCATTTTTTCCTCCGTCGACTTTCCGTTGATAACCACATGATGTTTTTCAGCAAGCTCTTTGTCATAGCGTTCCCTGCGGGACTCGTATTCTTCTATTTTCACAGGTCCCATGGCTCGGTAAGGTATATCATCATGTTCCCGTTTCCCGAATCCCATTCTGAGATTGAAAATACGCTGGAAATTGTATACCGCTTCACTCATCTGGATGAGATCATCAGGTGTTGTCTTTCTACCGGTAACCGCAGTGAAATATTCTGCATACCACTCAACATGTTTGATGACTTTTGCCGGTTCGGGAGTCTGGGCATTATCCTCGGGTACAATGTCGTTCCAGGGAAGTTTGCACAATCCACATAAACCAAACCATGTTCGCCACATGGGAAACCAGTGTAAGGCCTCTGCCTTTTGTTCAAAAGTCGGCATAAAATTATGCACCATATCGAGAAAAATCAGCCATGCTTCATCATGTTGCGGCCCTTTGAGTGCAATTCCGTATCCGCCCTGCTGAGCGAGTGATTCTTTGGTCATATACTCCGAAAACTCCAGACCCTTTGCTTCCATTCCAATATCGTGCATGATAGTGGGATCAGCCCCCCCGTCCTGAGAAAAGATCCTTTTCATTTCCCGAACTCCTCGACCGACCACAGCGCCAAAACCTTCTCCTCTTGCCATTTGGTGAAGAATTTCTAGTGCGGTGAGCCGGTTACCGAAAGAAAGATCCATGCCGCCCGTATGGTCGGTATGGATCAGGCCCATTTCAAAACATTCCATGGCAAACGCCAGGCTCGTTCCCACTGAAATCGTATCCAGCCCGTAAGTATCGCAGTAAAAATTCATCTCGATGATAGTATAGGGATCAAAGATACCGATATTCGAACCACACCCGGCGATGGTTTCATATTCGGGTCCATCCACAAAAACCTTTTTTCCCTTATATGCTCCCGTAAGAAGAACAAAATCTTTAACGCCATGGGAGCAGGCAACTGTACATCCCATCCAACATCCATCAAAACCTTTATCAAAAATGCGTCTATATACCTCTTGACCGACATTTTCCGCTTCTGCATGTTGCCCGTATTGAAAATTATGGGTCGGCAACAGATCAAAATCGTTCATTATCGTAACCAGATGTGTTGTTCCGATTTTTGACATTTCATTCTGTTTTGGATCCAACTCTACGATTTCCCTGGAATGCTTTCTGCCTACTTCTTTCAAGGTAGTGACATCCGCCGGATGATTGGTATCTACCTTGACTTGATCCCACCTGGCGACACCAGCTTTAATCCCTTTTTCAGCAAATACGGTTCCGATACCCCCACGCCCGGCCTGTTTGTATCTGGCTCGCTTGCGTTTTAGATCGTACCATGTAAAATTCAGACAACCCATGAGTGTATTTTTTGCACCCGGTCCTGTTGAGACCACAGAGATACCGCGAGGTTTTCCTTTACCGAAATATTTCGTCAACTCTATCGAAAGATCATAAGATTCACCCGGTAGATCAAAGGCTTCGAATATCTGAATGCTTCCCTCTACGCCGTCAATATAGATGATTACATCTTTTGATGACTTGCCCGTTATTTCCAGAGCATCAAATCCTGAAAATTTAAGATACGGCCCGAAATATCCCCCCACATTGGAGTCTATGACACTTCCTGTGAGAGGAGAAATGGCCGTGACGATGCTCTTCCCTGAACCCGGATATATGGGGGTGCCTCCCAAAGGGCCCGAGGCAATGCATATGGTATTTTCAGGATCATCCCATCGTGTCGCCCCATTGACGGCTTGCCACAATAAATACAGACCAAAACCCCTACCACCGATAAAGACCTCTTTCATCTTTTCCGTCACCGGTTTTATGAAAATATCAGTGGTGTATATGTCCACACAAAGGGTTTGGTTAGCATATCCTTTTTCAACGTCCGGTCTGTCATAATTTATTTTTTTAATTGTATTTAGTTTAAAATTTGCCATGATTGAATCCCGTTATTTGTTGTGTTCTGAAAGTTATTGTAAAAATTTTGGATCATCATCTCTCCCATCCCCTCTTCGATTTACAAGTTAAAGCAGTTTGCAATTGAATCCCTCTGCTGGCCTCTGAACCAATC
>CALANC010000098.1 GCA_937925895.1 uncultured Desulfobacterales bacterium | reverse complement strand
CATCGAATCTCTTATGAAAGAGTACTTTCAGAACGCTAGGGTCTGTCATGGATTTTGCAGGGCGATGATTGGGCCTGCTGAGCCAGTGAAAGGCGTCGAAGAGGTCAAGGATTCCGAAAACGAGCTCCGATTAAGGACTCTGGAAGAGGTTGAGGAACTTAGCATAAAAGATGGAATCTATCCGGATATATGCTCCATAATAATCACTTTGGATGAGGGGCCTTTGGAAGGGGGAACATTTGTTCTTGACGTTGGGTTTCAAGAAAAAAATTTAATCACTTTATTCATTGAAAGCCACAAAAAAGAATTGCTGGAAAACTTTAGAATAGGAAAGAAATTAGATAACGTTCAGTTTAAATCGACCGCCGCGATATACAAAGGTGCCGGTGTGGTTCGTGAAAAGGAAAAAATGGGTTCAGGGATCAGAGGAGGAGACTATAGACTCGACATTTCAATAATCCACCCATAAAGATTTTCATTACTTGCCTAAATTTTTCCGCAAACTGATTTAGATCAACGCACGCTCACCCAGATTCCCATGCCGGTGATAGTTATCCGATACACTTTGTTCCCTAAAATACTGTAACAGTTCGATCCTTCCTTCCATAGAAACCGCTGATCGTGAAATAAAAAACCCTGTCTTTGCTGCCATATTAAATACTTCATCTGGTACCCGTTCAGGGGCCGCATAACGGATTCCTTGGACCGTGGATAGAATATCAGTAAGATCACTTTCAGAATGATAGAGCAGCGGGACACCTTCGGTGAACTGTTTGCCATGCTTGCTTTGAAGGAATTTAACCACTTTATTGTCCAATCCCCTTCCAAGGCTTACCACCAATTTGCATTTCGAAATAATGACTGCAGCTGTTCTCGCTAAAACGTCGAACAGACTGTCTTCTTGATGAATTCTAACCATTATCGTACCGACGGGCAGATAATGGACGATGTTATCTTGCCCCCGAAGGTGAAAATAATCCTTTTCCTGAAAAAATTCTTGCTCGACCCAATAAAGATAGCTCTTGGTGGCCCGAATGACTTTTATTATGTCTTCTGCGAACACGTCGAATTCACCCCAGTCAAGTTTGCGTTTCCATTCCTGCGCCAGATGAAGCAACCGATGTTCTTTTTGTATTGGTCCCGCAGAAGGAAAATCAATATCCTTAAAATTCATGAATTGAGCTACATAGTTCGGTCCACCGGCTTTGATGCCCAGACCCAGGGCTGATTTTCCCATACCACCAAAGGGTTGACGCAAAACAATAGCTCCGGTTGTTCCTCTGTTGATATACAGATTTCCGGCTCTAATTCTCTTTTTCCATTTTTCCTGTTCCCGGCGATCAAGGCTTTCCAAGCCCGATGTCAAACCATAACCGGTCTGATTAACCATTTTGATGGCATGGTCAAGATCTTCGGCACACATAACGCCCAAAAGCGGACCAAAAAATTCTGTCATATGTGTATAAGATCCGGACTGTACCCCCCATTTGATTCCCGGCGTCCAGAGATATGGATTGTTCTGAACCTTTTCCGGTTTTAACGCCCATGATTCACCGGGTTCCAAATTCAAGAGCGCCCGTTTCAAATCTCCTTCTGGCGGCTTAATTAGAGGTCCCATTTTATTCTGGAAATCCCATGCCGAGCCAACCGAATAGCTTTGAGCTGCATCAACAAGTTGTTTCTTAAAGATTTCGTCCTCATACACTTCCTTTTCAAGGATCAATAATGAGGTGGCGCTACATTTTTGACCACAATTCCCAAAGGCAGAGTTGATCACATTTTTTATTGCCTGGCCCTTATCGGAAATAGCCGTCACTATGGTCGCATTTTTACCACCTGTTTCAGCTGCTATAAGAATCTCCGGCCGTTGTCTTAATATCGACAGGCCTGTTTCCGTTCCACCTGTCAGAATAATAAAATCAACTAGCGGGTGATTGGTAAGTTTCGAACCGGTGGCAGATCCTGAACATGGAAGAAACTGCAAAACATTTTTCGAAACGCCCGCATTCCAAAAAGCTTGACATAGTTGCCATCCTGACAGAACTGCCGAAGATGCCGGTTTGAAAACAACCGTATTGCCTGCAGCAAGCGATGCAACGATGCCGCCGCAGGGGATAGCGACAGGAAAGTTCCAGGGTGAAATTACCATACCCACACCTTTCCCGCTGGATTCAACATTTCTCAGAGCCGTAAATGCTTTCGCTGAATAAGGATAATACTCGGCGAAATCAACGGCCTCAGAAACCTCGATATCGGCTTCAGAAAAGATTTTTCCTGTATTGGCAACCATAGCGCCGATTAAATCTCCTCGAGACTTACGAATTTCCATTGCCACCCTGGACAAGATTTCATGACGCTCCCCAATGTCTTTCTGGCGCCATTCGTCAGGATCATCTCTTGCCACGGACAATGCCCGCTCTACGTCCTCATCGCGGCCCACGGCATAAACAGCGACCCTGACCTTTTCCCCCGAACTTGCATCGATTTGAGAATGGTCCGTGCAATCTATTGTCTGTCTGTTGATACCAACTTCCTGATTCCCCACAACCAAAGGAATTTTTATAGGATCATCTCCGGGGCCCTTTTTCCACTTCTTTCGGATCTCTTCAGCCCACTTTCGATTTGCCGGCAGAGACCAATCTGTATCCGGCTCATTATTAAATTCTCCCTCATAAAAGGTGCCCATAGGCTCGGAAAATATTTCTTGTGCTCTATTCTGTACGCGGTGCCTGGTTTTCCCGGCTTTATCTAGGTGCTTGTATGAAGC
>CALANC010000097.1 GCA_937925895.1 uncultured Desulfobacterales bacterium | reverse complement strand
ACAACATGAAGTAATTTGCTTCTTCTTTAGAATTTCCCCAAAGACCGAAATACGCCCCTGCTGCCCGGCCTAAATAATTTCTATTCAAAAACTCCCTAGTTCCAAAAATTTCAGTGGCTCCTGCATACCCATTTCCGATTTCGAGGTTCTTTGATTCGGTTTCAATTGCCGCAAAAGCAGAATCAATCCCTTTTTGGATTTCCTGCAAATCATTGTCCGATAGTTTTACTTTATTCATAATTCCAATAGCAGCAAAGCGAGCAAACAATGCTTTTTCTGATTCCGGAACCTCGGTCAACAATTCATTGACATAGTCGACAAAAGCAGGTGAAAACGCTTTTTCCTTGTCATATTTTGGGTAAGTCCTTGTTTGAGAGGGGGCTGATACCACTTTAATAGCCTGTTGAATTTCATGCACCCGATCTACTTCAGTTCTATTCTTAATATCAATACGATTAACCAGCATGGCATGATCACCCTCCATCAACACTGGCGTGCCGGTATTTCCATCGGGTTTTTGCTGGTTTTTATTATAAAAGGTAAACCGACCTGCTTCCCCGTTGTTTCCACGAGTTCCCAGATAATAGAAATTATGGGTAAATACATCAACGAACTGATAAACAATATATCTGTCTTTCACTTCCGGTATTTCGAGTGTCACAGGACCTGCTGAAATATCAATATATACCCCGCCAGTCATGGACGTAAGATTGGGAGCAACAATCGGCTGCCCTACATTTTCCATGGGAAACTTAGGATTCATTGCAACGACATTTGGCTTCATTCCCATGAATTCAAACATGCCATTCACAGTTTTAACCTGTTCCATCATCGGATAAGCATAAATGAAAGCCTCATAGGCAACTTCTTTCAGATTTGGCGTCGCTACGGCGTTTGGGGCTTTCCACGTCCTCATCTTCTCGAGATCAGGGGCGTAAATGCGCAGGCTTAAATCTATATCGTCATCGCCGCGGTTAATCGGCAACCAATTTTCGTCCGGCACTCCAGCAGGTTTCTCGGCGGCAACATGAATCTCAATGCCGCCGTCCTTGTTCAGTTTCATGCCCGCGTTCTCGCCAACCGAATACTTATTCTGCTGGTTGGGGATGAAGAAGCCGTTCTTGCTGTCATACAGCGTCAGTGACCAAAAAGCAGTAGCGGGAGGCAGTTCGTCCTTGGTCATCTTGATCACGTAGTCGTGGAGCGCATTCATCGACTTGCCATCCGTCGTTGAGACCGGTGGGTACATCGCCTCTGTGGCAGGAAGACCGATAGGGCCGAGCACGGACTGAACGACCAAAGTCTCGAGCTCTATCGTGCCCTTAGGCTGAAAGACGAGCGGAAGAAACTTGGCGCCATTGGCCGGATCGTTTAGCAACACTAGTACACCTTTCTGGACTTCACCTGCAACCTCACGGAACAACTCATTATCGATCTTTGCTGCCGCTGATGGATCCCACGCCTTACCCGGTTCGACACCCAGTGGCTTATAAGCAGCCAATAATTCCTGATCAAGCTCATCCTGCGGGTCAAAGGTGGTGTGATTGAAAATAAACTGCATGACTTCCAGCAGATTATTACCGAATACATCAGCGTCCGTCTTGCCAACCTCAGGGAACTGGATTTCAGCAGCGGGTTTACTCGGCTTGCCCTGATATTCGGACAATGACATCAGCTTCAGCGACTCAATCTGATCCAAGATTTGATTGAATTTTTTCGGCTCATTTGCGTGCGGCATAATACGGTGAAATGCAATTACAAAATCACCGCTCATCTCCAGATAGCGATCAATTCCCGGAACTTTGTCCCCTGCGTTATAGCCCTTAGTGCGAGCTGTGTAGAAGAGCACCTTCCGAGGCTTTTGATAATCCCCCTTAACCGTACTCATGGGGACCTCGACATAATGATCATAAGCCGACGTCTCTAAGGACACATACTTCGAGTCGAAGGCCGGCACGTCGAGAATCATGGGTTCTTCACGCAGGTCGAGCAAGGCGTTCTGATATAGCGTATCGTTATTCGGGCGGGCGATTACTTTGATGCTGGCATCGAAGAGGCTGGTGTTTCGCGCGAGCTTGTTCCACCCGCCGGTGCCCATCGGGCTGGATTCTGGAGCCATAGCTGTCTTGTTGATAACGTTGTACATAGCGACGTACTGATAGGAACGACGAACGATGTCCTCAATTTGTGCACTGCTAAGCTCCTTTGTCGGCTGTTCTCTGGAGTTTATCGAACATCCGTTCACTATTAAAAGCGCAATAAATGTCGCAAAAAAACACTGGATTCTGCTTTTTGTGTATTTCATCATTCCTCCTCGTGTCAGCGTGGATTGCTTTTGCAGCTAACTGATTATTGAGAATCATACTATCCTCCTTTGAATTAGAAAACTAAATTTCTGCATAAAATATTACCAGGGCAGTTTGACCACGGGTGAAATTTGGAACCGAATCTGCCAGTCAGGACCGAAGGTATCCGGTGATTCAATGTAATGCCAGTACTGTAAACCAAATTTCCAGGGTCTGCCATTGATGATCATGGTTTTGGAGACACCCAAGGCAACTGGCAAGGTCCATGCGTTGTCGCTATCGGCTTCGTGATTATAAGAAAACGTGGGTGCCCCGTTAATCTGCCATCCATCTTTAAGGTTAAATACATAAAAATACTGGCCGCCGGTAATACTGGTGCTGTAATCATCCTCTCCGGCGACGTCCCACTGATGGGTAACGAGCAAGCCAACAACCCCCCATTTTCTGATAATGGCCCCAAAAACTTCCGGACCCAACAGCCATTGATCAAGCCCGAGCGAATCATTCGTCGCGGTCGGCAGAGTACCCACCACCCCCCCACCAAAAACAGCACCTATAGAAGTAAAAGTCTTCGCCATCGAGGCATCAAAACCGATATCACCGAGGTCGACTCCCTTCGAGTCATACCCCCCATATAGATTCGGCACATCCTGCTTAAAGATCACCGGTATAGCGGGACGCACGAACAGGTTCGTTGTAGGTGAAAGTTTGTAGGGTAATGAAGGCTGAAATGTTCCCCGTAACGCGTTCTGATTGCTCGCATCTGGCAAATCACCATCATAGGCAACGTAGTCGAAAAACATATTCATAGTACCAAGATTGGTATTCGGATTGGACAGTTCCGCAGCAATCTCCTGCGCAGTCGGTGCCCCCAGGCCGCCTTCCGAATCCGGTGTTGTGTCCCGCGTCATCACTCTCGGGTCTGTTTCGCTGACACGAAATAAGATCAACTCCCCTGTTTCTAAATGGCGGGCGCGGTACTCACCCGGAACATCCGAGTTTTTCTCAAAGGTGTAGCAATTGGTTTCCGTTGCCGACGAGTAGCAAACCTGGTCATCACCCTTCACTTCCCATGTCCTTGGGAACGTCTCGCCCCAGGCTTCTATCTCCGCGGTGCCGTCCTCGTAATATTCGCCGGTTGAGACCACGCCTTCCTTCAGTTCGATTTCTGCCGTAGCCCCGGAGACAAACTCCCGCAGGGTCTCCGCGCCCGAAAGAGGCGCCCAATTATCAGCATAGGCCGGCCCGGTCGTTACAAAGGTCATGACCATCAGGCCAAACAGGATTGCGCCCATCACGGTAAAGGCAGTATTACAAACGGCACATTTTACTCGACTCATTTTTCGGCTTCCTTTTTTTAATATTTCCAGAATACTCGTTAACTCCAGCAACCTCCAGGCTATTTATCTGTACTCTTCATTCCGCATTGTGGTCATTTCACATTTGAAAGCTTCCTTTTTATCCGATCAACGTCATTTATCCCCATTGTCTTCCGCCACACCGGTTTCACCCTCGTCATCGCCGTGCAACGCCTCGTCTTCTATGGGCGCGTCAGTAAGCTGCCCGTCAGCCATTGGCTTTGAAAGTGTGGACTCTTTGACCTCTGGCCGAACCGACTCGCTGGCCGATGTGTCGGCGGTCTGCGCGTCCTGGGCGTCGGTTGCCCCCTCCGCTGAAACTGCACCGTGAGGGGAGACTTCTTTTTCGGAAACCTGTCGCTGACTGACGGTGAGGGGTCGCTTGTCATCGCCAGCCAGGTGCAGGGTCTGCGTCGGGAAGGCGAAATCGATCCCTTCGACATTGAAGCGCTCCATGATCTGGGTGTTGATCCAGTTGGCGTGCTCCAGATAGTCCCAATACGCTGGTGGGTGGTACCAGTAGATGACCAAGATGTTCAGGGAGTCAGTGTTTAATTCATTGAAGTAGACCCGCGGAGGAAAGTCCGGCTGGTTGATGGCCTCATTGGGATGCGGTTGGTGTTCTGCTTCGCCTTCTGTAGCATCGGTGGCCGCCAACTGCCCGGTGGAATCGGTGGTTTCCGGATCCACCGCTTCGGGTACAGCCAGAATCTCCCGAAGAATGTCGACCGCACGGGTGATCTTCTCAGGTGGCGTGTCATAGGTAATGGTAACGTTGATAAGGCGCCGGATGTATGGCCTGCGGCCGATGTTTTCGATCTCAACGTTGGCCATCTTTTCATTGGGAATCGAAGTCAGAGGGCCGGTTAAAAGCCGTATCTTGGTTGAGCGCAGGCCGATCGATTCCACGGTACCATCCTGCCCCATGACCTTGACGCGCTGGCCAACCTTATAAGGTTTGTCCGCAAAAATCGTGAAGCTGGCAATGACATTTTCAAGCGTCGATCTGGCTGCCAGTGCGATGGCAATACCGCCGATGCCGGCACCGGTCAGCAGGGTTGTTAATGAAACGCCAACTCTAGAGAGCCCATAGATAATAATCAAAGCCATCAAAAAAAAGCCCACAATATTAAATACACCCTGTATATATGCTGCTTGAATGCCTTCCGGAATAATCTTTGGCGACGAAATAATCATATCGGCTAATGCACTTGCGATACGAAAGGCTGCCGTTGCCAACAAAAACCAAATGATCACGGCCAGAATCGTACCTACAACCTGGGATACTGATCCGGTTAAATTGACTTGCTCTCTTAGGATATAACCAACAACTATGATTATCCCTATAGCAACCAGTTTGAAAAATACCCGTATCCAATCTTGGTTCGCAGGCGAAAGTTTGGCGGATGCCCGATGCTCTATCCCCTTGAAAAGAGCTATTATGACAAACAAAAAAAGCACCATCACTGCAAAGGCGCACCATTGCCAGATGGTCTGGCCAAGGAATATGGCAGTTGACCAGGCAGGAAACCATTGACCCCACTTCGGCGGCAGTAGTTGTCCGGGGCTACTGATATAGAATTTAAAGAAATTAGGTGATATGAATTTGTCTGACTTGTATGGGAGATGTTTCACTTTGTTGTAGAATTCATCCAGACGAGCGATTGTTTGGGGGGTGAAGAGATATTCCCCCTTACGGAGATCATCTTCGACCCTGGCGATAACGATATCCGTATTGGGCACCCGCCAGCTGTCTAACTTGGGAATTTTTTTCTCTTCTTGCTCCTTTTCAATGGCCTGGGCATCTGGTATCTGATCGAAGGGCGGCAGTTCTATCCGGTCAAAAATTTCCTTGAGCTTGAGTGCTTTCAAGTAACCGACATCCTTCTTGAAGGACTCTGGAACCTTATTCAAGTCCAGACAATAGACGCCGCGCTCAAAGAAATTCTCTGCCTGTCGTGTTTTATGCTGCACCGATTCTGATGTACGAAGCCCGGGAGTTTTTAGGTTTTTACGATGTGCCTTCATTAATATGCGATAGGCTAGGTTAATAGATTCTATAAAATTTTGCAGCGTCGCTCGTGGGCTGGACGTATCTGGCGGATTTAGCGGATTTTTCAAGATATCGGTTTCCAAAGGATACTCATCCTTTGGATGTGTTGATGTGGACTCTTTCAAAGAGACTTCCTGTGCTCCCACACAGATCACAAGCAGCGCAACGGTGAGCAATATCGTAGTAAAACGAATGATTAATATTTTGAATTTCATAATCTTACCTCTATCTATTCATCTAACAGCAATTTCACCGTTCGGGTAACGTCCCAATATAGGATAGCCCTGTTTTTTGTTTGCGAATATGTAACTATAGCTGAGTTTCGGTAAATTGAGACTTCCCAATGAAAATCGGACTTGTCAAAACCTTTGATTTCTTAAAAGCTAACAACAATCTGATTTGGTATATAGTTTGATGATACTTTTTGGGTATAACATTAATTCAGGAGGTTGATTGTCTCGGCTTATTGC
>CALANC010000096.1 GCA_937925895.1 uncultured Desulfobacterales bacterium | reverse complement strand
GAAACAACTACCAGATACTCATTCCGGAATATTTGCTAGAATGTGATCTGTCTTTATCAGGAGGCATAGATTTGAAACCCGAGGATTTAATTCAAGTTACCCTGCAACACGTGAATGCAAGAAAAGACGTTATATCCGTATTTTTGGGCTGACAGACGGTGCGTCGATTGTTCTGGAATTGGTACAAAAAGTATCCAGATATAATGAAGACCTTCCGGTTTTTCAAAATTCAAGAGAAAATATAGTTGTTCGTTTATGAACTATCCGGGAATAGAAAAGGTGTAATTGAAGGAGAAACCCGGATACTATCCTCGGAGAGATTGCCATGCGCGTATTATTCTGGTACTGCGATCAATTTAATTGGGTCCCGGCTGTAAAAGCCTTGTCAGATGTGCCGGAAGCAGAGGCTTCTGATAACGAAAATACGATTGTGGCATTTGTCCATGTTGAACCCAAAGACCTTGAAGGCGGAAGTTCGGCCGAAACCAAACTGGTAAAAAATGCCAAATGGCTGGCGCGAAAATGGACAATTAAAAAAATCGTCTTGCATTCCTTCACCCACTTGGGAGAGGAAAAGGCCGAGCCTGAGGGGGCAAGAGCATTGTTGATAAGAACCCAAAAGCGGTTGGAAAGCGCAGGTTATGCGGTAACACAGACACCATACGGCTATTTTTTGGATCTATATATAGAAGCCAAAGGGCACCCTTTGGCGAGAGTATTCAAGGAATTCTGACATACTCGTAAAAAGCCCGATTTTGGGCGCTCCGCGAGCAATTTTGGAAGGAATAAAGATGATCGAAGACTTAATCGATTCCATGGAGAAGGCCATCCAAGAGCTGGAACAACAGGACCATAGAAAAATTGCCTTGTTTCACCACAACGACTCTGATGGACTCACCTCCGGTGCCATTCTTGAAAGTGCTTTTGAAAGAAAAGGATTTAATGTCCAGCGCTTTTGTCTTGAAAAGCCGTACCCCGGTGTGTTGAAGAAAATTTACGAACAACAGGGGCAAACGATAGTTTTTACTGATTTTGCCGGCAGAATAGCACCCACGATTTCCGATCTGAACCAGGGGAAAAATTTAACCTTGATTCTGGACCACCATGTGGCGGAACCGGCGACGGATCCACGAGTTCACAATCTTGATCCCGAACTTTACGGGCTAAAGGGTGACCGGGATATTACCGCTTCAACGACCTGTTATCTGTTTGCCTGCACCATGGACGCGGCCAATAGAGACCTGGCACACATTGCCGCCATTGGCGCGGTGGGAGACGGGTTTTTTGTGGATGGTCGTCTGGCAAGCCAAAATCGCGAGGTTACCCTCGAAGCAGTCCGGCAGGGGAAAGTGGAAATAAAAGAAGTAAACACCGGGGAACAGTATTTTTTAAAAACTGCCGGGGGCCAGATAAACATGGAGGAATATGGTGCCTACCTGGATACGTTGGGTGCTGCCGGTTATTATAAAGATGGTCCTGATATGGGAGTTAGAGTCTGTCTTGAAGGGATCTCCCCGGAATCTGATCAGATGCTGGAAAATCTCAGACAAATCCAAACGACAGCTTTTGACGGCGAGGTTGAAAGATTGAGAAAAGGGGCGCTGAAAAACACACCGAATATCCAGTGGTTTCATGTGGAAAACCGTTTTGCTCCAATGGGTGTAAAGATGATAGGTGCGTTTTGTGACATGATCAAGGATACGAAAGATATCGATCCCAAGCGTTATATTGCTGGATTTCAGATTATCCGAAATGAAATTCCGGGTTTCGGCCCGATTCAATTTGACGAGGTTAAAATCTCGATGAGGGTTTCTAAATACTTGGCAGATAAAATAAGGCTCGGAGAAGCCATGGGACTTGATGTTTTGCTTCCTGAAGCAACAAGCCGGCTGGGGGGGTTCTCTGATGCCTGTCATCGCCTGACAGCTGCCACGACGGTGGCCATCGGCAAAGAAGAGGAGCTGATCAAAGAAATGGAGAAAATCCTTAGAACTGGTTTCTAAATCACCTGCTTTAATCTACTTTCAGTTTAAAATTTAATCATATCTAAAGCTCTCAGTTGCAGTCTGAAGATGGTCATGCTTTTTTCTGAAAGGCGATATGCTGATAAGTCCTGTGATTATTTCATACTACCAAGATGATTTTCATATCGCCTTGAAGAAAACGGCATGTCCTGAATATGATCGCTTCAGATATAATTAACTTTTTCCTGAAAGAACTCGCGGATAACGTTTCGTAATGAAAAAATCTGCCGTGGCAGTAATAAAAGTATTTGTTTTGAGAAGGTATTTTTCTTTAAGAAAGGAGGTCATGATTCTTTCATAACGATCCCTAATCCACTCAGACAGCTTTCAGTTAAAAATTTAATCATACCTGAAGCTCTCTATTACATGTATAATACAGGATCAGCTTTTAGAAGGTCATGCTTTTTTCTGAAAGGCGATATGCTGATAAGTCCTGTGATTATTTCATACTACCAAGACGATTTTCATATCGCCTTGAAGAAAATGGCATGACCGCAATAAGAGCTCATGGGCATTTAACATAAAGAAGGAGGGAAAATGGGCAAAGGAACCGCTTTTGGGAAAACGATCCTAATTGGAGATCAATTTGTTTTAGAGGAAGTTCCGGCGATTGTTTCTTCGATACCTTTTGAAACTGAAGCAATAGTTGAAAGATTCGAGGGAGATGGATGGAGCCTCGAGGACAACCGTATGGAAGTCCCCGGTTACAAGGAGAAGAAAAAAGAACAGCAAGTTGAGTCGATCAACAGAATTCTCGAGGTAATGGAAATTGATGTAAAACAGACACCCATTAAGATTACATGCGGGGGTGATTTATTGGCCGGAAGCGGAGTAGGAGCCAGTGCGGCAAGCTGTGTTTCCCTTGCCAGGGCATTGAATGAAGAATTCAACCTGGGTTATTCAATTGAAGAGATCAACCATGTGGGTTGGGAGGGGGAATTTGCCTATCACGGTGTGCCCAGCGGCGTCGACAATACCGCATCGACATACGGTGGACTGATGGTTTATCAAGTAAAAGGAGAACAGAAGCGTTTTGAAAAAATCCAACTGCCAAAGCCGGTCGAGGTGGTGCTGGGGAACAGCGGTATTACCGCCAATACGGCTGCACTGGATGGTTTCATCCAGAAAGAAAAAAACCAAGATCCGGAGCTCTTTATCTCCCGGATGAAAACCATCACAGACCAATCTCATGAAATGAAACAAGCCCTGGAAGCGTTTGATCTTAACAAAGTGGGAGAGATCATGACGGAAAACCATAAAATCCTGATCGACATGGATCTTTCCCATGACATCCTGGTTTACCTTTGCAAACTTGCACTAGAAAAAGGTGCACTGGGGGCAAAGGTCACCGGCGGTGGTAGAGGCGGATACATGTCGGCGCTTACACCGGGCAAGGATTTGCAGGACATGGTGGCCTCTGCTATTGAAAAAGAAGGATATAAGGTGATACGGGCCACCATTGGCTAAAAAAGTGAGGTCTCGATATTTGATAGTCAGGCATCTTCAAACCGGTTAAGCTCCAGGTTTTTCTTAACCCGATCCGGATCAAAAATACGCCCGTTTACGACGATATAAACACCGGGTTTTAATGTTTGCACGGCAGCAACGGCAGAGCCGATATTAAAGGGGGCATCGCTGGATTTAAACTTGGCAGGCGCCATGGCCCCTGTGAGTACGATTACTTTATGATGGATATTTTTTAGTTTTCTGGCGGTTTGAATCATCGTGTCGGTCCCGTGGGTCAACACTATGTGCCGGTGTTCATCTGCAGCAACGATATCGAAAACCTTCTGTCGGTCCTCATCGGTCATGTCGAGGCTGTCTTTGTGTAGTATCGACGTTATGTTATAGTCCAGGTTAACATAGGCCTCTTCCAGAATCTCACCGACGGTGGGTTCTCCCACCTCGTATTCGCTTTTTTGATCAAAATATTCTTTATCTATGGTGCCGCCCACCGTGTAAATTTTAATTTTCATGGTGAAAAACCCCTATTCGTTTTCAATATTATATCGTTTATTGGCGATATTACTAAATGTCTATTGGATCTTGCAATATAATCTTTTGCATTCCGATGATATCTTTTATATACAAGGTATTGTTTTAAGTATCGAAATATCACGCAACTTGAGGAAACGGACACGTGTGTAAGACAAGATAAATGGAGGGAAGCATGATAATTACAAACATTGAAGAAGTTCCGGGGAAGAAAATAGTAGCGCATTACGGGCTCGTGACCGGGAGTACCGTCCGTGCCAAACATGTTGGACGGGATCTAATGGCCGGTCTGAAAAACATTATTGGCGGCGAACTTAAAGGATATACAGAATTGCTTGAAGACGCCCGTGGACAGGCCAAAGATAGAATGATTGAACAGGCAAAGGAAATGGGTGCCAATGCGATTATTAATGTGCGTTTTAATACGTCTTCGATTGCTCAGGGCGCCAGTGAGCTTTACATTTATGGCACTGCCGTTAGAGTCGAATAGGTGACAACATGGAAGAATTAATTTCATTGACAGCGAATCTGGGAATACCCTTTTTAATTATTGTTATAGCGCTCATTACGGGCAGTATGATTGAAAGACGTCATTACCGTTCAATAGACCAGCGGGAAAAGAAACTGGGCCATATCCCGCTTCTAAACAGTAAAAAGTATCCAAAAGAAGATACCGTCATTGACTCCCGTTTTGTGAGTGGGTCGGTCGTCATTTCCTATGACTACTTCAAGCGTTTTCTCGCCGGGTTGCGACAAATCTTCGGGGGTGAAGTAAAATCATACGTCAGTCTTATTGACCGGGGGCGTCGTGAAGCTATCCTGCGCTTGAAAGCCAAGTGCCCCGATGCGGATCTTATCGTTAATTTACGTGTCGAGACGAGCAGTATTTCAAAAGGGAAAAGAAAAAGGAGTATCGGATCGGTCGAAGTTTTCGCTTATGGAACGGCGCTTTTGTACTCAAAAACGTGAGACCTTTTTCAACGGTCCCAACTACAATTTGATGAAGATCGTACACAAAAGACCTGAAGCGACCGCTGACGTCAGTTCCGCACGTGGAACAGCAGGAAAAGAATTCTGGCAATTGGTACTCTATGCGGTTGTTCTACTAATCGCCCTTTATTTCATTATAGGGTTTATGGTGGACTTTGTCGTTTCCAGGATTTCCTTTGAAACAGAGGCTAAAATTTTTAAACATTATAAGCTTCCGGAAGTCACACCTAGAACTCCGGAAAACGTTAATCATCTCAAAAAAGCAGCTGCCATCTTAGAAACCTTAAGAACCAGCAAAAAAGTACCGCCGCTGCCTTACCATCTCATCCTCATTGATACTGAAGAATCCAATGCATTCGCTTTTCCGGGCGGTACTGTCGGAATTACCACCGGCCTGGTAGAAAAGCTGAACGACGAGATAAAAATCGCTTTTGTCATCGGTCACGAACTGGGGCATTTTCATAACCGGGATCATTTGGTCGGATTGGGACGCGCTGCCGGCTTTGGAATTGTTTCGGCAATTCTCCTAGACACCGGGTTCGGCACAAAATCGTTTAGAAATATAATAGAATTTGTACTCCAGAGGAGTTATTCTCAGGACAGGGAAAAAAAAGCCGATCAATTTGGCCTTGAGCTGGTCTATTCCTTGTATGGCAAAGTAAAAGGTACGGATCACCTTTTCAAAATTTTGCATGAAGAGAAAAAAATGCCCGAGTGGGCCTACATGTTTTCAACCCATCCCTCACCCAAAGAGCGTATCAGCAGTCTTGAAAAATATGCACTGGAACTCATTGGAAATAAGGATATCTAATTTTATGTAATTTCGATTTTTATCGGAAGGAAGGCTGTATATGCTCGGGATACAGAATCTATCTTTGTTTTTGGTTTCATGCATTTTGTTGAATATTACTCCCGGTCAAGACACCATGTACATTGTCGGACGAAGCGTGGCTCAAGGGAAAAGAGCAGGAGTCCTCTCGGTTTTCGGCATCATGTCCGGCGTATTGATTCATACGCTGTTTGCAGCGTTCGGGCTATCGGTAATATTGGCCACCTCTTCCTTGGCTTTTAGTCTGGTTAAATTTATTGGGGCCGGATATTTGATCTGGCTGGGAATCGGCTTTATTCGAAGCGGACGTCGTCACGAAAAAATTGAAGCAGTAGAAAAGGAACCGGTTAGATCCTGGTTAATATACAGGCAGGGAGTGCTGACGAATCTATTAAATCCAAAGGTTGGGTTATTTTTTCTTTCGTTTCTGCCTCAATTTGTCGATCCGCATACGGAATTCGTTTTTTCCCCCTTCATAGCGCTGGGCCTGATTTTTTTCACCACCGGAAGTATTTGGTGTATGGTACTAGTGTACGGCTCTTCATGGCTAACGGATCGCTTCAGGAATAACACAGCGATGGGGGGAGTCCTGAAAAAGCTAACCGGCACTTTGTTTATCGGACTGGGTATCAAAATGGCTTTCTCCCATGCCAAATAAATACTTGAATCTTGCCTGAAAATTGGTGAGAATCTTTCCGTTAAGTAACTAAAGAGGATGTATAAAGTATCATAGAACAATACATTTTACCTAAATGGTATATTCGGATGATGATCTTTTTTTCTCATCAATTTTCACCCGGAGGGCGAGCCGGAGGTTCCCATATGCTGCGTTATTAAGGGTTCGAAGTAGCACACTGCGTCTTCACCCTTGGTAATATGAAAAACGGACGACCTTGGTGTATAGTGTTTTTCAACCCAAAAACATTAACACCTATAGATAAGGAGGTCGTCCTATGAAAAAGATAGCATATTTAGCCACGGATTTACATGCTAATAATTGTACGTTAGGGCAAATGAATGCATCAGGCGCGTGGAAAATTCGGGATAGAAATCACACTTGCTCCGAGTTGTCCGCAAGCAGCTGATATATCCTGACCCTTGCTGTGACGAATAATTGCGGTGTAATTATTCCTATTTAGATATTCTTTAAATTTTAAAATGGTGGATTCTCCTGGACACTTAAAATCGCTTCCCGGAAAATCATTAAAGGGGATAAGGTTTATTTTTGCCCGTATGGTCCTAAGCATTTTCACTAAACGGCGTGCATCCTCTATTGAATCGTTAATCCCCTTTATTAGGACATATTCAAAAGTGATTCTACCACGGCGTTTTAGAGGATACCTGCCACAAGCATCAAGCAGTTGTTCAATAGGGTATTTTCGGTTTATAGGCATAAGTCTATTACGGGTCTTATTATCTGTAGCGTTTAGTGATATTGCCAGATTGACAGAAGTTTCACGACCCAAATCAGAAATCTTCGGAACCAGACCTACCGTGGAAATGGTCAGTTTTCGGTTTGAAAATCCCAGTCCCACATCGCTGTCTGTAATGAGATTCGCAGCGCTAACCACATTATTATAATTTGCCAGAGGTTCACCCATGCCCATCAACACGATATTGGTAAGACGCCCTGAATCATCCAAATGGCTTTTTATATCGTGCACCTGAGAAATGATCTCAGCTTTCGAGAGATTACGCACGAAACCATATGTGCCGGTTAGGCAGAATTTGCACCCTTGTGCACAACCGACCTGGCTTGATATACAGAGTGTGTAATGATCCTTTTCGGGAATAAGAACACTTTCAACATATTGTCCGTCTTTAAGTTGAAAAAGATATTTTTTTGATCCGTCTTTGGACGTTTCGACCGTTGCTATTTCAAGACGATCGATGGTAAAATAATCTGAGAGCAGTTTTCTGGTTTCTTTCCCAACATCAGTCATGATGTCAAAAGTTTCTGCCTGGCGATGATAGATCCATTTTAGGATCTGTTTCGCCCGATAAGAGTG
>CALANC010000095.1 GCA_937925895.1 uncultured Desulfobacterales bacterium | reverse complement strand
TGATCTGGCCGTAATATCTTGAGCATAATATGCCCAGGACAAGTCGCATTTGACCATACTACGAATCACAAGGTACAATGTTTGAGGGATTGTTTTTTTATTGACTTGAGTAGTCAACGTGTTACCTCTTTTTCACGATACACGATGCATGAGGCTTGATTCATTCAAATTACCTATATTCGCCCAAGGAATCTTGGCTGATCATAATTTAACCACTGAAACTTTAGACGCAGTAAAGGAGGATGACGAAGCGCTTGTAAAGCTTGACCTGGAGTGGATAAAACACGTGCTGTTCGACAATTCGAAATGAAATAAGGTTTAATCATGATACTTAAAGACAAGGTAGCTCTGGTGCTCGGAGCGATAAAAGGAATCGGTAAAGGAATCGGACTTGCCCTTGCAGACGAAGGGGTTAAGGTCGCTTTAAACTATTTTGACTGGGAAGAAAATCTTGACGAGATGCAACAGGATTTTTCCAAAACCGGCCAAGATCACCTGATTATCAAGACCGATCTGCTTGAGACAGATAAAATCTCGGAGTTAATTGAAAAGGTTGTGGATCGTTTTGGCCATCTTGACATTCTGGTCAATAATATTGAACGAGGTGGTTGGCCGGTGGTTCACGGACCCTATAACCGGGAGCAGTGGGATCTAGAAATGGCAACGACCTTGCGGGCAAAAAGATGGATTTTTGATTCCGCTCTGCAATATTTAAAGGCATCCGGAGACGGCATTGTCATAAACCTTTCTTCTATAGCAGGCGTAGTGGGACGAGCGGGACCAGCCGGTCACATTTTTAGCGATGGCTATGCTGCCGCAAACCGGGGGATTTCACTGTTAACCGAAACATGGGCCCGTATGGGGGCTCCGGAAGTGCGGGTTAACGAAATCATGTTAGGATTTTTTGAAACCCGGCACGGGGAGAAAACCATGGGCTGGGATCTGCTCAGTGATAAGCAGAAAGCATCTCTAATGGATCACACCTTATTGGGATGTACCGGATCCATTGAAGATATAGTCAAAGCCGTGCTATTTGTCATCAAGGACGCACCTTTTATGACGGGAAGTATAATACGGCTTGACGGCGGCTATGTCTTAGGCAGCGACAAGGTGGATCCAATGCCAAAAGGTATATTATCGTGATCTGGGGCTGTTGTTTCCAAATAGAGGCAATTGATCGCTTTTAGAGATGACGTCAGGCCGCGCAAACTCATAGTCAACTTCATAAGTTTGTTCAGACATTTTTTTTATACGCGCAGGCACGCATATCATAATATCGGTCTCTTGTGCGGTAACCGTTCCTACATCATGGTTTTTATTTAAATATTTAATCCTTTTCCCGACATCGTAGCGAGCTCTTATAAATTCCTTATGACCGGATAAGCGATCCGTTACACGTTTTTTGCCGACGTTCAAGGAAGACAAGATCGTGTCTTGGATCGTCTGTTGAAGCTCCTTTTCAATATCAATACCAATACTATTTCGACAGGAGGCAACAGCCGCCGCAGTCGTTGTTCCTGTTCCAAGAAATGGGTCGAGAATGGTGTCACCATAAACGGTATGCATGCATATCAACCGGTAAGCCAATTCAAAAGGATAGGATGCACTGCGATCTCTTACTGACTTATCGGCTAACGGTTGGGATGTTCCTTTTAAATCGGTCCATACATCAGAAAACCAGATGTTTCGCTCTTCCCAGAAGTAGGCACTCTGTCGCCGCCTGAGTTTATCCGTTCTGCTGACAAATTTTCTTTTTTCACCTTTCCTAAAAATAAGGATATATTCATGTTCATAGGTAACGTACGCACACGCCGGTAACATGCCGGAACCCATAAATTTGTTCGGTGCATTGGTTTGTTTGCGCCAGAGGATATCCGGCAATTGGGTGAATCCGATTTCGCCCATTGAAGAAATAATGCGGGCATGATTGGAATACATTTGAAAATGGCCGTTGATCGTTCGAACGGCATCCCCAATATTCACACAGGCAATGCAACCGGGCTTTAAAACCCGGTAGCATTCCATCCACACTTTGTCCAATTCCTCGTGCATCAGTCCGAAAGCTTTTAAACCGTTATTTTCTTTAAAAGCATTTCCAATCAAAGGGTTGAGTTTGGAAAAAACATCGTCCCACATTTCAATCATGGGATAGGGTGGAGAGGTAACAATACATTCAACGGACTCATCATCAACACCGCTTAGCTGTCTGGCATCGGAGACAAGTATTTTGTGCCAACTTTTCATTTAATCCTGTCACCTTGCTATTACATTTGAAGCCTTAAATTCAATATAAGGATTAGGTTACGAATAAGAGCAATCTCATAACCTCAAAATAGTCTTTGGTCTCAAACTGAATCTTATGCGGTGCCTTTAAGCTTGCACCGGGGAAAAATGCGGCTCGATAAGCATCTGCATGATCTTTATAGGTAATCTCGACAGAGAAGAACTCTGGCATTTGAATGCGGCATCCCGACACATCAGCCTCGAGCGCCATATGAACGCTCTCTCGAATCTTTTCAACAGCGAGATGGGGATGAATATTGACCGTTGAGTTCCCCACACCTTGCTTTACAGCAACCGTTAATATGTTGGGATTGAGTAATTCTGCCTCTTTACAAATACCATCATCACCGGAGACGAATACAATCGGCACGCGCACCAGTGCCGCAGTATAGGCTTTCAGCAGTAATTCCGACGCATAGCGGTCATTGATCTTTACCTGAGCCAAACTTCTCGAACCGGTATGAGCAAGAGGATTGGCATCCGAACCCGCCGGCGAGTGATAACCGATTAGAACCACGGCATGGAATGTCTCATCCAGGTCTTGCACCATAAAAAAAGGATGCCCACTCCATCCCCGGACAAGCTTGACTTCCCGGGGCAACTTGGAGGCGATAATATTTCTTGCCGTGTCATGGGCATCCTTGACCCAGATTTCTGAAGCCCCGGCTTCCAAAGCTCCTTCGCAGGATGCGACGACTTCTGCCGTCATTTGCTCCTGAAACTCTTTAAAATCTAAATTTTTTCTGTCGGTTTCATCCCAATGGGTCGTTCCGGTAACACCTTCAATATCCGCACTGATATATATTTTCATTTTTCCACTATCCTCTCTTCAGATAACCTCAATCATCTGTCTTTGAGACTGAGAACCACATCAGGCAATCGTAGGGAAGCTTGGCTGTGCGTGTCACCCCCTGGAATTTAAGTGCATCTCCAATAGGTGTTAAATCCGATTGGGTGATGAGAACTTTTTCTATCCCAGAAACGGTTATTAACAACCCGTGTCTCGAAAATACTTGCTTTAATTCTGGAAAAATCCGGGCTTCATTGGCAATTGTTTTTACCGCAACGTTTTCGTGATCTGAAACCGGTCTACCTTGGGTGTTATCCCATAAATGAGACTTATAAACTGATAGCGCCAATCTTTCCGACATCTGAGTATTATTCGTCCCAAAAGCATTGATTAGCCTGCCAATAAACAGCGTGTGAATTTCATCCTTGTTAACATCTTTAAAAACTCTCTCTAATATTATGGCTAACAAATCAATTTGCCTGTTTAAGGAGAGGTCGGAATCTGATCTTAGACGAAGGGTCCCCTTATTAATTTCAGTTTGATAGGTAGTCAGACTGATTTCCTGGCGATCATTTATAATCACCTTGTATGAGGTTTCTTTATATTTTGGATGGATTTTAACAACAACTTGAGGATCTTGAGCATGTACACCGGGTAACAAGCAGTGTCCTATAATTAGAATGGCAAAAGATATCAGAATGATGTGGCATGTTCCACCGAACATTTTTTTCCTGATAGTCCCCCAAGCCGAAATTTCGCTGCTTACCCTTCGGTCTATCTCCTCATTGAATGGCATTTCGATACCCTCCCCTTATAAGGTTGCCAGGACATGCTTTTTGTACTGTTTGTGCACCCAGCACAAAACCCCGATTGTAAAGAACAGAGCTGTCAGCACACTCAGAAACATGACCATACCGGTATATTTTTCCCCAACAATGAAAATAAGGACCGTACCATAGATATAATTAAACAAAAGGAAAAAAATCCGAATAAAAACCAGGAACACAACCGGAACGACGAGACCCCAAAAAAAAATTTTTGCTGCTTTCTTCTCGATATTTGTTCGCTCATTCATTTCTTGGTAAATGATGGGTCGGAAGGCTTTTTCGTGAACAGCTCTATGGCTAATCTTTATTTTAGCCGTGGAAACTCTAACCACTCAAACAGTCCACGCTTTAAAAAAAAATCATCCATTCCGCTGGTAGAAAGCACCCAAACTATAAACTTCAGGACAGTTTAAATAACTATTATTTAAGTTTAATATACTTCGTCTTAATTCCCCAGAGGTAAAATTTCACCCACTCAAACCCGAACTTCATCAACTCTGCGTCATCTACCTGGATTCTTTTTAGAATCGCCGGTTTTACTTTATATCGTTTCAAAAAGGTACTGTTAAAAAGAA
>CALANC010000094.1 GCA_937925895.1 uncultured Desulfobacterales bacterium | reverse complement strand
CCACCGTTCGGTCCCACAATACCAACAATCTCGCCGGGGTAGCATTTAAAATATATGGATTTTAGCACCCATTTGCCATCAAATGCGATCCAAACATCATCCAGATCAACAATGGCATGTTTTTCACTTCCATTATCTGTTGCTGGGTTATTCATTCCATGGCCTCTTTCCAAACATTCAGATTATATTTCATAAGACCGACATAAGAGTTCCGTCCTGCTAATTTGGGTCCTCCCATTGGATCAAGCATAAGGAACTTTACGTTCGCTTCATTAGCAATCACTTCCGCAGCCCTCGGGTTGAGTTGGGGTTCAGCAAAAACCGCTTTAATTTCATACTTTTTAATAGATGCGACAATATTTTTTATGAGTGCAGGCGTGGGATTTCTACCAGGAGCAGCTTCAATGACACCAACAGACTGGAGGCCATATTGTCTGGCGAAGTAATCCCACGAAGCATGAAAGGATACGTATTTTTTTATTCTGAAAGACGCAACCGTCTTTCGAATCAGATCGTCAAGTTTGTCCAGTTCATCTAAATACAATTGCCCTTGTTGATTATAGTACGTCAAATGTCTATTATCAACTTCGGAAAGCGCGGTGATGATTGTATTGACCATCGATTTGGCAATAATCGGGTTCAGCCAAATGTGTGGATTGGCAACCTCAAGATTAAAGTCTGAATCAATATTTTTCCCATGATGTGTTTCATGACCGTCAAAATGTTCTGTTGCATGTATCAAGGGAATGCCTTTGGATAACACCACGGTTTTTAGACCTGCCCCGGATAAACTTACCATTTTTTGGGCCCAAAATTCCAGCCCAACTCCCACCATGAAGAAAATCTTGGCAGAAGATATTTTTTTTATCAAGCTGGGTTTTGGTTCAAATGTATGGGGGCTGGCGCCGGCCGGAAGAACGACAACTACATCGACATGCTCTCCTCCAACCTGCCGGACCATATCGGCGATAGGGAAGATGCTGGAGATAATAGGCAGCTTGTCTCCAAGGCATTGAGATGGTGAAAAATGGATGATTAAAAAAAACGACCAAAAAACAATTGATCCTCGATAATACGTTTCAACCATGGTTGTCGTCACTTTTGCTTCTATTCTCGATCCCCCCCATCAAATAGGGCGCAAATAAATAACGAATCTCCTCCAAAGAATCATCAATGGAAAACGATGAAAAACCTTTTGCGTATGAATCTAACAAAACCAGTGCATTTATCATTGAGTCTGTTTTAACTGCCGATCTAAGCCGCAGAGCGATGTTTGCATTTACAATATCTATATTTTCGTAATGTTTTTTAAGGCCGATCATATCAAAATCGGCATTGCCCTCTTCTTTTTTTATAAAATATTGCGCTAAAAGATACATTGATGTTGCGCGGTATATCGTTTCTTCGTCGCTTGCCAGGGGAAGGTGAAAACGAGCCATCGGTCTGAAAAAAGAGGTGACGGGACAGCCGCTTGTCGCCATGAGCAAACCCATTAAAGAACTTATTCCTTTTTGAGCAGTGGTCTCTTGAAAGATAACCCTCTCTTCTGTAATGACCTTCAGATGAATCTTATCATATGACAGTACCCGATCAAATTGTGTTACTAGATCTACAAGGCTAACAGAAAGCGGACAGTTTGGATGGGTATCCAAACCAAGTGGGCAGTTTGGGCACTGATGAAAATCCAGTTTCGTCCATGAAGGCAAATGTTTGGAAGGATCACCTAATAGGGTAATTTTTGATTTGTCCAATTGAACATTCCAAGTTTCTTCCGACCCATCAGGTAACGTAAAGCAGTATTTAAATTCTAACACATCCATTTTACTCTATTCCTTTCCTACGACTATGGGGGAAAAACAGTATATGTCACACTGCTGTTATTTTGCAATACGAAATTTAATTCGTCTATCTGTGACAGCGGATAAAGTAATAATAATAGGTGATTGCAGACTCAGATCGTCACAAGGTTATTGTTTGACAATTCGGCTTTGCTGTGTATTTTAATACAATCAGTTAATTTACTTCACTTTTTTTGACCGCTTGCCTCAATTTGGACGAAGAAAAAGGATATCCTATGCCACGAAATGAACTGCCGATTCCACCTCATTATGATCCTGGTAAAGTAGGTCACGTGTGGAGAGTTCCCTATCATGAGCGTGCCATAGATGCAAATAATTGGGCAAAACGTCACCAGATACAGACCTCCACCGAGGATAAGTTCAAAATCTGTCTGCTGATAGTTGATGTTCAGAATACCTTCTGTATCCCCGATTTCGAACTCTATGTAGGTGGACGTTCAGGAACGGCTGCTGTTGATGACAATCGAAGACTGTCCGAATTCATATACCGTAACCTTAACGTAATTACCCAAATCTGTCCAACAATGGATACGCACCAGGCTATACAAATCTTCCACAGTATTTTTTTAATCAACGAGACAGGCGATCATCCGGATCCTTACACGCTGATTTCTACTGAGGATATAGAAAAGGGGGTCTGGAAGTTCAACCCCAAAGTTGCTCAAAGCTTAAACATTGACGAGGCGTATGGACAGACATTTCTAAGCCACTATACTCGGACATTGCAAGATGGTGGCAAATATGATCTTACCATCTGGCCCTATCATGCTATGCTGGGTGGGATTGGCCATGCACTGGTTTCTGCAGTTGAGGAAGCCGTCTTTTTTCACGGAATCGCCAGGTACTGCATGACTGACTTCCAGGTTAAAGGAAACAACCCTTTTACGGAGAATTATTCGGTGCTGAAACCAGAAGTAATGAACGATGCCGACGGAGATCAAATCGCTGATAAAAATACCGGTCTGATAAAAAAACTCCTGGAATTTGATGCGGTTATTATAGCAGGACAGGCCAAAAGTCATTGTGTCGCCTGGACGATTGATGACATGTTAAGTGAAATAAGGGCCTCGGACGATCGCCTGGCAGAAAGGGTGTATCTCCTGGAAGACTGTACATCTCCGGTGGTCATTCCCGATGTTGTGGATTATACGCTCCAGGCCGATGCGGCTTTTAAACGGTTCTCCGATGCAGGAATGCATCTGTGCCGTTCAACAGATGATCTGGAGAGCTTGCCCGGCATTTCCCTTTAAATGAAAAATAGAACTTTGGAACCGGTGTTCAATGATCAAAACGCATCAAGCAGGCCCCCTTTTTACCGATCTCTACGAACTGACCATGGCTGCCAGTTATTATGCCCATCGTATATTTTCCCCGGCCACATTTTCCCTATTCATCAGAAACACCCATCCCGAGAGAAATTTTTTTGTTGCTGCCGGTCTCGAGGACGTTTTGAACGCTCTGACGGCATTTCATTTCTCCAAACAAGACCGACAATATTTGAGATCAACAGGCCTTTTCTCCGATGATTTTATTTCATATCTTTCCCGGCTCCAATTTTCCGGTGATGTGTATGCCATGTCTGAAGGCACCATTTTTTTTTCAAACGAACCGATCCTGGAAGTGACTGCGCCGATTATTGAAGCCCAGATTATTGAAACGGCGGTGCTGAACACGATCGGATTTCAGACGATGATTGCCTCAAAAGCAGCCAGGTGTATATATGCCGCCGGCGGTCGTCCATTAATTGACTTTTCCTTACGGAGAACCCAAGGTCAAGATGCAGGGATAAAAGTGGCCCGCAATACGTATCTGGCAGGATTTGCGGGCACGAGTAATGTTCTAGCCGGTAAAATATACGAGATACCCACCTCCGGGACGATGGCTCACTCTTATATTGAAGCTTTTAGTGACGAGTTAGAAGCATTTTATGCCTATTCAGACACATTCCCTGAAAGCACCATCCTTCTGATCGATACCTACGACACGCTTCAAGGTGCCAAAAATGCGGTCAAAATAGCCAAAGCATTGCAAGAAAGAGGAAATTCGCTCGTTGGTGTCAGGCTCGACAGTGGAGATATGGCGGATTTAAGCCAAAAAGTCCGGGATATTTTAGACGACGCCGGGCTTTTTGAGGTAAAAATTTTTGCCAGCAGTGGTTTTGACGAGTTTAAAATAGCCAGGGTCATCTCGGAAGGTGGCAAAATCGATGCTTTTGGTGTCGGTACCAAAGCAGGTGTATCCGCCGATGCCCCTTATCTGGACATCGTTTACAAAATGGTCAGGTTCAACCACCGCAATGTCAGAAAACTCAGCCCGGACAAGGTCACCATTGCCGGTGAAAAGCAGGTTTTTAGGAAACCAGATACAAATGGTTCCCATCTCGAGGATATTATCGGCTTGAGAGATGAAAGCATTCCCGGAGGAACACCCTTGCTGGAAATGGTCCTGGAAAACGGAAAATTGCTGAACCCTCACCCATCGCTTGCTGATATCCGGCATCGATTCAAAAACAACTTTTCTTTGCTAAACGAAAAATACAAAACAATTTACGAGACTGTATCTTACCCTGTCAAACTCAGCAAAAGGCTTGAAGAACAACAAAAATGACTTAATACCTGGCTTTTGCAATAGCCGATTCGCCACAATAGATATTAAATATCTTCTTCATTTCAAAAACTTCCATGAAGGTTTTAGGTGTTGTCCATCCACATCTTTAAAATGGATACAATGTGTTTCCAATTCATAAATGAGCAATTTTTGTCCAGATCAAGGCCACACAAGGGTTTACGGTGAGGCGTACTCCCAGTACGCCGCAGCCGAAAACCCGCGGAGAACGCAGATCCGGGCAAAAAGGGCCATTTATGGATGGAAACTAGGTAATAATACTTTTCAACTCGTCATTAATCGCTTTCAGATGTCTCGCCATCCATGCTGAGGCTTTTTCTCCTTCACCGTTTTCTATGTGGTTAACCACCTTGTTTGCCGAATGGATTGAAAACAGGCGATATTCAGATGACAGTTTCGTCGTTTTCAGACGTGAGTGATGGCGAACGACTTTTTCTAGTACCATTTTGGTCATTTCACAAATTACTTTATTGCCGGTTGCTTCTGCGAGACAAGCATGAAAATCGATATCCGCCTGTAAAAAGATGGTGTAGTCTTTTTCAGTGGCTTTGACTTTTTTCAGTACCTTTTTCAATTTTTTTATTTGTGCGGGTTCAGCCCTTTCTGCAGCCAGCTTTGCGGATTTGCACTCTAAAACCTGGCGCGCTTCCATGAGATCGAAAATACTGCCGGCTGTTAAAGCGGCACGAAGACCCTCCGAGGAAAAACCGGCTGCCGGAAGCGTCTGACGAATGAACGTTCCCTTTCCATGAATCGCTTCGAGATAACCCATCACCACCAGTGCATTAATGGCTTCTCGCATCGAAGAGCGCCCCACGCCCATTTTTTGTGCCAGTTCTTTTTGGGAAGGAAGTCGACTTCCCGGCTGTAATTCTCCCGCATTTATTTTTTGTAAAATCTGTTCAACGACCTTTTCCGGCGCCGAACTTTTATGGATCGTTTCGAAAGTCATAAAATAAATTTGCTGAAAAATTTTCATGAAATATCCGGGTTAGAACCCTTTATGAGCGGTTCTCTCAATAATTTCATTCTGCAGCTGCAGCGTTAAATCAACAAAATAATCACTGTAACCGGCCACCCGAACGATCAGGTGCCTGTAGTCATCCGGATTATCCTGTGCCCGGCGTAATTCTTTACTGTTGACCACGTTAAACTGCATATGGTGGCCGTCCATCTTAAAGTAAGCCCGGATCAAATGAGCCAGCTTGGTGATTCCCTGATCATCCTCCAATACCTGCGGCAGGAATTTTTGATTGAGCAAGGTGCCGCCGGTCCGTATATGATCGATCTTTGCCGCCGATTTTGCAACGGCTGTGGGACCGTTACGATCCGCTCCCTGCACCGGAGATATTCCCTCGGAAAGGGGTCGTCCCGCTCGGCGACCATCTGGAAGCGCATCAATCATACTGCCGAAATAGATATGACAGGTCGTCGGCAGAAGATTAACCCGGTAGGCCCCGCCCCTGGTGTTGGGCCGACCATTGATTGCTTCATAATAACTTTCAAAAATCTCTTTCATGATGTCGTCGGCATAGTCGTCATCATTACCATATTTGGGTGTATTGTTCACCAGCTGCTTCCTGAAGTCTTCATTGTCTTGAAAATCAGTTTTGAGTGTATTGAGAAGATCCGTCATGGCAATTGTCCGATTGTCGTATACGTGATATTTGAGGGCAGCCAAGGAATCGGTTATGGTCCCCAGCCCGACCCCCTGGATGTAAGAGGTATTGTATCTGGCACCGCCTGCGTTGTAATCTTTGCCGTTGGTGACGCAGTCATCGATGAATAAAGAAAGAAAAGGCACGGGCATGTATTTGGCATTGATCCGTTCAATGATATTGTTTCCTTTGATTTTGATGTCGATGAAATACTGAAGCTGTTTTTTGAAGGCGCCAAACAGTTCAGCAAAGGTTTCAAAACCGGCAGGGTTCCCGGTTTCAGGACCGATTTGTTTTCCGGTTCTTGGATCCATGCCGTTGTGAAGCATAATCTCCAGGATTTTGGGTAAATTGAAATAGCCGGTCAAAAAATATGCTTCCCTACCGAACGCTCCGGCTTCTACACATCCGCTGGCTCCCCCTTCCCGCGCATCTTCAACGGCTTTACCTTGACGGACCAACTCCTGAACAATGGCATCGGCATTGAAGATGGAGGGTTGGCCAAACCCGGTTTTAACAATCTTAAGGGCCCGGTTGATAAAACGGTCAGGGTTTTTCTTGCTTAATTGAACCATTGAACCTGGCTGCAGCAGGCGCATTTCCTCGATCACATCAAGTATTAGGAAAGTCAGTTCGTTGACTGCATCGGTGTTGTCTTTCTTGAGCCCGCCAAGATTGATCAGAGCAAAATCAACGTAGGTGTTGCTTTCTTGAAGTGTGACGCCGGTTTTGGGGGGGGCCGGATGATTGTTGAACTTGATCCAGAATGCACAGAGCAATTCCCGGGCACTTTCCTTGGTTAATGTCCCTGCCTCAATTTCTTTTTTGTAAAAGGGATACAGATGTTGATCGAGCCGCCCCGGGTTAAAAGAATCCCAGGGATTAAGCTCGGTAATCACCCCCACATGTACGAACCAGTAGTACTGTAGAGCCTCCCAAAATGTTCGCGGTGATTGGGCCGGCACTCGTTTACAAATATCCGCCATCTGAAACAATTCGGCTTTTCGTCCGGCATCCTTTTCTTCGTTTGCCAGCGCCTTCAGTTTCTCAACGTACCTTTGGGAAAAAACGATCAACGCATCTGCCGCTATGGTCATGGCCTGCAACTGTTCCTGTTTATCTAAGGCTTTCGGGTCATTGAAAAAATCGAGGCCATTAAGCGACGTTTTGATTTCTTCTTTAATATCCTCAAGACCCTGGGAATATATTTTATCCCCCAAAGCGGTGTGTCCCGGAGAACGCTGTTCTTGGAATTCTGTAAAAACCCCTGCGCCATAGGCATCGAGCCATTCTGCTGACATATTGGAAAATATCTTCTCGCGAATGGACTTGCCGATCCAAAATGGAATCACCTTGTTCTGGTAGATGTTTCGGGTTTCATCATCAACAGAAAAAGAGATTTTCTCTCTGGAAGCGATCAGGTCAAGATCCTCCATTGAATGGATGCAGACTTCGGGATAGGTGGGTGTGGCTTTGGGAGATGGACCCCGTTCCCCCACAATCAGTTCACCCTTTCCGATGTAAATCGATTTGTTTTCCAGTATATGTTTAAAGGTAAGTGCTCGTTGTACCGGAATGGACGCTTTCTGTGCAACACCGCCTTTATAAAATTGCGTAACCAGTTCGGCGCGTTCAACCGAAACACTCGGATGGGTGTCCAGACTGCCGGTTCTCAAGTACTCAATTCTCTCATTCACGTTTATCCTCCCAAACTAACTCTAAAACCGTAACCTTCAAATTGTTTTTTAACATATGCAATCTCTTTCGGGGTCGGCGGTTGCTTATGGGTCATTCTGTTCTGCAAACCGAGCCTTCTGTATTTCTCATCGGCAATCCGGTGCATGGGTAAAATATCAATGCGATTGAGGGAACCCATAGCCAGAACAAATTCTGCCATGGAGCCAATGTTCTCATCTGTATCGGTTACACCCGGTATCAGTGGAAATCTGATGCGGTGAGGGGTTCCTGACGCGGACAATGCCTCCAGGTTGTTCAGAATTCTTCTATTGGACACCCCGGTGTAACGGCGATGCATTTCATCATCCATGAGTTTGAGGTCGAACAGGACAAGATCGATCATGCTGCAAACGTCAACAAAGGTCTCAGCCGGTACATAGCCGGAGGTGTCCACAACCGTGTGGATTTCCCTATCACGGCAGACCTTTAACAGGGCTAGCAAAAAAGCCGCCTGTAACAGCGGTTCACCACCCGAAAAGGTGACACCACCTCCGGATTCATCGTAGAAGATAATGTCCTTTTCGATTTCGGCCAAGACCTCATCCACCGACATTTTTTCACCGATGATCTCACCCCTGCCCTTCGGGGAAGCATCAGTCTTCACGACTTGAAGTCCGGGCATTCGTCCTTCCGGATTATGACACCACCAGCAATCCAGCGGGCAACCTTTCAAAAACAGGGTGGTGCGAATACCGGGCCCGTCATGGATGGCGTATTTTTTGATTTTAAATATGATCCCCGTATTGATATTCATTTGTTATCCAAAGTTCAGGTCTTCAGACCTATTTTCTCTTTTATTACCACAAAAAAACAACTATGCAACTAAAAAATCGAGTTTCGCATCCTAATCTTGTTCACAATCCACAATCCGGAGGGCTGGATAATATTTTTATAAAGGCAAAATTTAAATACGGTTTTCGCCCTAGTCACGGCGCCAGAATT
>CALANC010000093.1 GCA_937925895.1 uncultured Desulfobacterales bacterium | reverse complement strand
ATCAAGGGGGCATACAGGGCTGACATGATGAAAAACTTCTTTTTTTCATCTTGGGGCCGACCGGTTAAGTCATATGCCCAGTCAATAACTCCCGGGGCGGAAGCGGCCGCCAGTGTTCCTGCAATCAGAAATCCGTCTCTGAGTGCAAACAGGGAGGTTCTTTCATGATAATCAAAGCTGAGTTCAGGTCCGAGGGACTCGTAAGGAACAACCACGATGGTCCAAAATAAAAAAAGGACAAATATCCAGACGGAGAACCACATTTTTTCCATTTCGACTGAAGCCCATAAGGGTGGATTAAAAAGCGCGCATACTGAAATCGCAACCAGGATGGACGCAATGGCGATGTAAGGTCTTCGGCGACCAAATCTCGTTACCGTGTGATCGGACAGAAGGCCGATGGCAGGATCGGTCACCGCATCAAATAGGCGAACCCCTAACAAAATTAGACCCATAAAGGAAATAGGAACACCCACGACATCCGT
This sequence comes from uncultured Desulfobacterales bacterium, assembly GCA_937925895.1. Lineage (GTDB taxonomy): Bacteria > Desulfobacterota > Desulfobacteria > Desulfobacterales > UBA11574 > CALANC01. The sequence goes on along the minus strand of CALANC010000093.1, from coordinate 2,389 downwards.
ATAAAATTTAGGGATATACACGTAGACCGGAATGCCTACCACGGCGAGGGCAAATGCGGGGGTCGCATAAGCGACCTTTTTGCCGAAACTCAATGGACCAAAGGGTTTATCTGTCATTTTTTACCAAGAAGTACATCCCTGAAATTTTCACCAATGGGATTTTCACCCAGCCATATGGAAAAAACCGCAAAAGAAAAATCATACCCCGGTATCGTTCCCAAGGGCTTTCCGTTCAGCGAAAGGGTGCTCCCTGTTCCCTGGATGTAGGTAAGCGAATATCTCTCGCCACTTTTGACGTCCTGGTAAAGCTTATTGAGTTTTTGGACCCTGTCTGCTATTTTTTCATAGGATGCTTCGGAAACATTTTTTTTTATGATTGAAATGGTGGATTCTTGAAAATCCTCTTTTTTGATGTCGTGAAAATATTGAAGTACAAGGTGTTTCGGCAGGTCACCCATGGCATCGGCAGGGTTTATTTGGGTGGGCAGGTAAAGGGCGCCCACAAAGCCTTTGAAAAACAGCATATACTTCTGCAAGGCCACTCCGCGAAGAAGAAATTCAACATTTTCTATGATGATTTTGTCCTGAAAGATTACCTCTTCAATCTCTGCGGCCTGCATCTGATGTGCAAAAATAAAAAAACCAAAACAAAGCGCGAAAGTGATCAGCCTTACTGAAATTTTCATTCTGCCACCTCAATTTCAGAAATTCTTTTCAGTTCTTTCAACAATTGTTCCCTTTCATTTGGGAATGTCCGGGTTCCCGGAAGGATGTCGATGATATGGGGTCGGCGGTCAAACCAGAACCCGCCTGTTGTATCAGCCACTTCCCGGGCAGCGGCAAGCCACACAATGGTATCTGCACCTTGCTCCGGGGTGCGCAGAATCGATTTTGTCAGTTTATAAAACCGTGGAAGTGACCCCCGGATGCCGGGGGTTGCCACCCAACCGGGGTGCATGGCGTGGGCAACGATACCATCCTCTTTGTACTTTTCTGCCCAGATTTTTGTTAGAATGACGAGCCCTCTTTTTGCCCGGGCATAAGCATTTTCTCCGTTGTAAGGTTCTTTTGTATATTCCAGATCATGAACCACCAGTTTTTGGGTGTACATGCCCCCGGATGAAACGTTAACGATCCGGGAAGGAGCGGAGCTTTTCAATTTTGGTATTAACAGGGATGTCAACAGAAAGGGGCCCATGAGATTAAGCGCGAGCGAGCGCTCGATACCATCCATTGTTTCCTCTCTATGATTGTACAGTGCTCCGGCGTTGTTGATCAGAACGTGTATGTTCCGCTCTTGACGATCCAGCCTACTGGCAAGAGACCGGATGTCTTTTTTTATACTCAGATCCGCTACTTCCCCGCGTATCCTGGCGTTTCCGGTTTCTTCCCTAATTTCCCGGCAAACCGAATCTACCTTTTGTGAATTTCTTCCCACGATAATGGTTTTTGCCCCCAGACGCGCAATCCGGAGAGCGGTGATTTTCCCGAGACCGGACGTGGCACCGGTCACAAGCACCGTTTGTCCGGTCAAGGAGACGGCCAGTGGATTCCACGATTTTTTCCTCCAGAGATAGCCGTATTTGCTGAATGTCAGCATTCCCGGAAGAATGCTTCTGTCCATCCAGCGGTCCAGAAGTCGTATTTCCGGTAAACGGTAGTTTCCCTCGAAAGCATGTGCCAAGCCCCTGATAGCAGCTTTTGCGATTCTCTTGGTAAAAAAGAACACGAATTTTTCCATAGGAGAAGAGACTTTTTCAAACGTCAACTCCAGGGAATATTCTATCTTGGTTCCGTTTCCCGCTTGGTGAAATGAAATGGTGTCTTGGGCAGAGAACTTTTTACCCCGTCCTTCAAAAACAACAAGATGCGGCGGTTCCAACCTGGCGACCCGATAGTTCATGGAGAAGCTAAAGCAAAGAAACTTACACTTTAATTGGAACTCACTTCCCGGGCGAACCGGACCGGGGGTCATTTTCTGCGCCTCGATTACACCGGGATCCCATTGCTCGATATGGGAAAAATCACTGACATACCTGAACACGTCATGAATGTTATGACGTACGGTGATGGATTCTGAAATATGTATCATTGTTTCGTTACCTAAATGTTGGAACCAGACTGTCGTTGTTCTGTCGGGTAAGGACCAGCTGAAGATCCCCGAGCGCTCTTTTCAAAAAAGCAGCTTCACACAACGCCAGATAATAGTCCCATTTCCTTGTAAAGGCGGTGTCAAAATTCATTTCTTTCAGTTTTTTCTGATTTTCATGAAATGCCTGTCTCCATTTATTGAGGGTAGGGACGTAGTGATTCCCGATGTTTTCCACGTTCTCTAAAATCAGGCTGGAAGAGCGGGTCATGGCATTACAAATAGTCGTCAGGGACGGGA
>CALANC010000092.1 GCA_937925895.1 uncultured Desulfobacterales bacterium | reverse complement strand
AGCCGCCGTTGACCTCTGCCAGTGTCCCGGTGGTATGCGCATTCAAAATCAGGTAAAGAACGGTTGCGGCCACGTCATCAGGGTTTCCCGGGCGTTTCACAGGAAGTTTAGCACCATAATGTTCCAAGTATTTTTTGCGTTTTCCGTCAGGCATTCGATCATATTGGCGTGTGTCAATGACTGCGGGTAAGACGGTGTTGACCCGTATTGGCCCCAACTCAACGGCCAGGGAGCGGCAGAGGGCCTCGACTGCTCCATTCGCAGCAGCAATGGCGGTGAGTCCTTCTACGGGTTTCTGACTGGCAATGCCGGAAAATAATGTAATAGATCCCCCTGGCCTAATCATGGGAGCCCCGTATCTAGCCGCATAGTATTGTCCCCAGAACTTGGTCTTAAATACAGTTCTGGCATCAGTGGTATCCATTTTAAGGAATGGGGCGTTTGCTCCGATAACGGCAGTGCATACGAGGTGATCAAAAAGACCAATATCTTCGAAAAATTGCCGCACCTTTTCCTCTTGTGTGACGTCCAGCCGATAAGCTGTTGTATTTACCCCGATGGTTCTTTGCGCCTCGTCCAGTTTATCAGATGAGCGGCTTGCAATGACAACGTGCGCACCAGAATTGACAAGCGCCTTGGCAATGGCCAAACCAATTCCAGAGCTGCCGCCAATAACAACCGCTTTTTTTTCTTTCAATGGCATCCCCCACCTCCATGGTATTTCAAGCTGCAGATATCCATACTCCCGGACAACTGTGTTTCCTTAGGATATCTGCAATTATAAATCTCAAAAAATAGGTTTTACGATATGGAGTATTGTGTCGCCCTTTTTTACAGGATCAGAAAGCAAGCAATTAATCGCAATTAGCCCTTAAAACCTTTCTCCTGATGTGATCCATCGCAGACCGGCTTTTTTTTGGATCCGCCACAGCGACAAAGGGTAAAGTGATCAGCATCTGGCAGAAGAACATCCGATTCCTGGTCATCAATCACGGTGATCTGCCCCTGGCAATTGAGAGGCCCGTCTTTTTCAACGGTGATCCTGGTTTTATCATAGTAATTCTTGAAATGTTCACCGTCGATAATATAACTCAACGCGCCAGAGGGACATTTTTTAATGGTCGTAATGATTTCCGAGGCAGGAGCAGCATCCGGTTCATATTTTGGTGCATCGTGGGTGCCGAAAACGGCTTCAAGTTCTCCACAATATCCTGCACCCATACAGAGGTAGCGGTCAAAAACAATTGTTATTTCTTTGCCACGGTAATACGCCAGTTCTTGTTTATCCGCATCTTCACGTTCCCCATCAAAACCAATCTGGGCATGACTGCCGTCACAGAGTGGTTTATAATTGGACTCGCCGCACCGGCACAAAGAGCAAACCCTCGGTGTCTCGATGTTTTTCCGGTCACTTCCAATCAGGTCTGTATCAACGGCCATCAGCGGGCTGTATTTGCTAAAAATAACTTGACTTTTCTTCATGTTAATCCTCCATCCTTTAAATGGTTTTTGGGTATTGATTAAGAATATATTCACCCTTTCTTTTATTTTATCAGCGGTTTCAACATGTACAGCAAATCACTCTCCCGCGACGGATATGGGGACATAATGCTTTGTCGGTAGAGGATTTCAGCAGGTATCCGGTTCAACATCGCCATACGGATGGTATTGACGATTCCCGATGCATTATCGGATAGGATGTGTGCACCAAGAAACTCGCCGTTAGAGCCGACAAGGATTTTAAATGCCGCGTGGGACATGCCAATTCGGCGATACGTTGGCCAAGTGAGGTTTTGTCCAAAACTTTTAATATAAGGGATGGCCTCACGCTTCAAGGCATCTTCTGTATATCCCACCATGGCATATTGGGGATAGGTAAACAAAATGGCTGGGACCGCTGAATAATCCATTTCAAGCCTGGTGCCGTTGCCGAGCGCCTCTAGAATCGATCTGGTGGCAACCATGGCTTCATAATCGGCCACGCGTGCGAGTTGAATCGTTGCCGCACAGTCACCAATGGCGTAAATATGCGGTTGGGATGTCTGCATACTGGGATTCACGATAACACCTTTACGGGTGTAATCTATGCCTGCCCGGTCAAGATCCAAATCATCAATGTCGGCGGCGCGACCAGCACCGTTTACGACGATATCGGAGGAGAATAATGCGTCATCTTCAGTCATCACGCTAATCCCACCTGCAGTTCTTTCGATGGCCGTAATTTTCACATTGTTGTGAAAGGTGATACCTTCGGCTTGCGAAGCGGTAACGAGCAGAGAAACCATTTCGGAATCAAATGGTCCCAACGGCCGAGAAGCGGCTTCAAGAATAGTGGTCTGCCGGGAATGGCTGTCTCCAAAGCGAGCCACAAAATGTGCAAATTCAAAAGAGATAAATCCACCGCCTATAAAAACAAAGCGGTCGGGAAGTGAAGAAAGTTCCAAGAACTGATCGCTGGTGATCACGTGCTCCATGCCCTCGATAGGGAGAGACATGGAGCGGGCACCGCTGGCTATGACAAAAAACCGTGCTGATATTTTACGGGATCCAATGTCCAGTGTTTGTTCATCCAAGAAATGAGCTGCACCAGGGATAAGTTCGATGCCGGCTTTTTCAAAGCCGCCCAGGGTATTGCCCGGTACTGTATTCGTAAATTCGTTCTTCTCCCTCATGAAATCATCCCAGGAGAAATTTGGAGCGGACAAGATGCCTTTTCCTGCAAGATGATGTGATTTGGCGATAATTTCTGCACCCTCGTAAAACCACTTCTTTGCTTGGCATCCTGCAAGGGCGCATGTTCCACCGGGTTTGTCGCTCTTTTCTACGACAGCCACATGTAGTCCCTTGGAATTCAAATCATAAGCAGCGGTTTGCCCGGCTGTGCCGCTGCCAATAACGACAACATCGTATTTAGTCATAAGAATCTCCGTTTGTTTAAAATAAAAATCCGTTTATTTTATTTCTGACGAATGGCATCCTTGTATACCGATAATGTGCGCTCAAACACACGCGTCCATGTGTAGTGGGAAGTAATCTTCTCGGCCTGGGGGTCATCAAAATCAGGATTGTTTTTTGCAGCAGCAATCATATTGAGAATGCTTTTGGATAATACGTATTCCAAATGCATTTCATCTTTTTGATACGGTTTATCAATGGTTTCTAATCTTGGCAATTGAATCAGATCGATGGTCTCTTTCTTTGCTTGTCCAAAAATCTCACTAAAACCGGTCAGGCGGGTGGTGATGATTCGGCATCCCGAAGAAAGACCCTCAAAGAGCACGAGAGGAAGACCTTCAAAAAATGATGGCAGCACCTGTACATGGGCTTTTTTCATTAGCTCAGCTAGTATATGATGGCTTACATAACCATGATTGGTAACTTTAGGGCCCAGTTTTTCAGCCAGCTCAATGCAGTGGTCGTACTCCGGACCACTGCCACTTCCCGCCATGTGGAGATGCCAGTCGTGATGATTAATTTTCATGAGAGATTTCAAGAGCCATATGACACCTTTGCTCCGATTGTATTTTCCGGCATAGAGAATCTGAACGGTTCCGGCCGGGGATTTTGAGGCACGGTTGAAGATTGTTTCATCATATCCGCCGCCAATGACCGCAATTTTATTGGGCGGGATGCCATACAGATGGCTGATGTCTTTTTTTTGATCGATTGTCAGGGCAATGATTTTGTCCAGCCTTGAGCAATACCGTTTTACAAAATGTCTTAAATGAGGACAATTATTATACTGTCTCAGATCCGTACCGTGGCAAGTTGCCACGACGGGTATATTTGGAAACAGTTTCCTTACCAATGCCGAGAGTAAGAAAAGGTGATTGGTGTGAATAATATCGGGGGAAAATCGGGGGAAAACCTTTTGCAATTCATGCGTGAACGCAGCCTTATAAGCAGTCAAGCGGTTGCCTTTCAGCTCCTTGAATAATGAACTTTTATAGGGCATCACATCCGACATACCCGGAACAGAAAAATCGAGAAGATCTGAATTAAAATATACATAAGAGCCCTGGGTTTGATGAATATCACTTGAGGGAACATTTCTGCCAGCAGGGACACCGGCAACCCAGTAGGTTGACAAATTGTGTTTTTTAGATTCTCTGATAATCGACTCAAGATAGATACCACTACCGGTCATTTCCGGTCTCTGGCCAATAACATGCAGTATTTTTAAATGTGGCATATGGGTTTATCCGTGGAGTTCCATTTTCCATTCACTTCCCTTGATACTGACCATAAGCCAAACGCCATGTTTTAGATTTTTTGGTTTTTCGTGTCGGCCATTGTACCCCAAAATGACCGCACAGTCTGCAAAAAGCCGACATTTGATCCGATAGGGCGTCGGATTCATCCGGAAGTTGCTTCCTGCCCATATCATAGCCAAAGATCCGGTCGATACCACCGGCAATGGCGCACATGTAATATCCTGAAGGCGTCAGGCCAATACCACACTCTTCTATAATGCGGCAGCCACAGGTGTAGTCTGAAAATCGGTTATATACGGTATCAACAGGTGCCACATTAAACGGTTTAAAAAGATTCACACGCGAAGATTTCAGCGTACTTTTAAGTATAATGGCATCCGGCATCTTTTTGAGAACCTGATGAACGCGGCTTCCAAAAAAATTTGTGCCGAGTACCAAACGCACAGAAGGATTATACCGCGATTGATATTCAATCAACAGGTCGATGATGTCAAAAATACCACTGTGAAGCGTTGGTTCTCCGCCCAGGATCCGGATACGCTTCCATTCAATTTTTCTCTCAATGCTCTCTCGTATGAAAGCTGCAATGTCTGCAACAGGCATTTCAATGTCACTTGGGCTCTGGGCGCATGAGCGATTGCAGTTTATGCATTTCAGGTTGCATTTGTAAGTTATGTCGATCTCAGCACAAGTAAGACTGGGATGATACTGTCTTCCAAAATGGCAGGAAATAAATGATTGTGCACGCAAAAACTGGTACGTATCGTAAACCAATCTTTTTAAGGTGATATTTCGATGGCGAAGGGGTGTTTTCAAGGATTACGTTTCCTGCTTATACTCATTTTCTAAGACCATTTTCTATTGCCAACCATCTTGGTTTCATCTTCAACCCGACGGGTGTAACCGATGGATAGACCGTTCCAGCCTCAAGTTCGATGCTAAGCTTCTTACCAGTGTTCTGGGTAACACAGTCAAGACTGTTGCAACAGCCTTAGATGGCTAGTTAAAATTGCTGATTCACTTAACTCTGCGAAAATAGTAATATATATTAGGGTTCAATAGAATGCCTGAGCTATCAGCGGTAAGCCCATAAGCAACTGGGTACTAACAGCTTAACGCCCATTATGCTTAGCACTAACTAAAGTTGAGTATCATGCTATCCCAGGCCTCATAGGTCCTATGCGGTAATCCCGAATCAGCTGCCACATAACCCGGCACTGCCACTCCGGATTCGAACTGAACATAGTCGACAAAGGTACGACCGTCAATGCGAACCTTCATACCCTCGACCGGTGACTTCAGGGGAACAATGGCATTGGCATTCTTGTAGCACTCCCTGGCTTCTGTCAGACCTAACTGAGCGGCCTTTTCAGCAATGCTGACTTCAAGGTAATGCCGCGAAGCATCGTCAATGTTTCCTGCATGGTCTGCGGTGATTTTTTTTAATATATGGCTTAAATGATTTTTCATTTTTTCCTCCTATGACATTTTATCGTGATAATTATAATAGCGTTACAACCGTCATTCAATAGGCTCCCGTAGGTTTTCTATAGGACCGGGTTCATACGTCCACCTTTCTTTTTGGGAACCAGGGAATAAAGGCATTGGTTCGTGCAATGTATTCCCTGTATTTTGGCCGCGTATGAACAATGGTCTTTTCC
>CALANC010000091.1 GCA_937925895.1 uncultured Desulfobacterales bacterium | reverse complement strand
CAGAAACGATTTCTGCAACCGCTCCTTCTCCGCTTCCTTGCGATAGGCAACACCATGTCTCTGGCAGGTTGCAACAAGGGAAAAACCGAACACTTCTTTTTCCTTTGCCTCTGCCTTAGCCTGGATCTGCTCGAGCTTGTCTGTTACTTTCTGAAGCTTGTACTTGTGATGGTGCCGTCCCAGGTTCATAACTTTCTCGAAGATAAAAGTGTCCCAGAGGATATTTGGCTCTGGCAGCCCGAGTTGCCACAGGCAGAAAAGCTCTACCTTGGCAAAGTGACCGACGAAGGTAATCGGGAGCCGGAGAAGCCCCTTCAGGATCGTCAGCAACTCAGACTTTCTCAGGTCTATAACAAAGCTGTACAGGCAGCCTTCTCCGCTATGAAGTGGTTCCGCCATAGCAAGAGATAACAAAAGCGGCCGAATGCTTTTAGGATCATGGGTTGTGTTTCTTTTATCGATCACCACACCCAACCGGTCATAACGAAACTCAGTGTCAAATCCGATATGTGAAAGAGGGCGCTGCAAGGCAAAATTCAGCATGGCCTGAGCATCATCGGCGGATTCAACTACATTAGTCTTCCTGGCATAGTACTTAGGTGATTTCTTCAAACCATAGTCAATCCGGTTAGAGACTGCTTCTGGTTCAATATCCCGTAATCGCTCTTTCCAGCTTGGTAATAATTCCATCGGGTTCGCTTTCTGAAAACCGCCAGTTTCCCTTATAAATAATTTCATATAAGGGTCGGTGGCGGGTTAAAATCTCCAATAGCGTTGTATTGTTCGTAACCCCACTCTAAGTTGTTCGGCCGCATCTTTTTGCGTCATCCCCCTTGCCCTAGCTTCCTGTACCCTAGACCTGAGTTCTTCTGTTTGCGCTGCCCTTCTGCTAAAAACGCCGAAATGCTTCCGGGCTTCGCCGATACTGGTAAATTCTTTGGTATATTCAAAATCTGGGTGGCTTGCGCACTGGAAGGTGATGATTTCCCTCGGCTTTGTGTAAGGCCGCACCCGGCCAACAGCCTGCAGGACAGTATCCATCTCCAGGAGATCCAGGGCGTATTGTGACAGTTTATGTAAATCATAGAACCGGTCTTTTAAGTTTAGGACACCGGCCCGCCTCCTGCATGGCCTACCTTCAATGGAAATACGCAGTGGGATTTTCATGTCAGACCCAAGCAGATCCTGCAAAATGCCGTCAATGGCCTTTTCAGTGACATAATAACCTGTCAGACAATAGGCGCAGTCAAACTCCTGGAAAAGATTGGTGCCGATCATGCCGTAATGGATAAGAGGCACCACATTACCATTTCTTAGAAGGTCCATTTGCCAACCGTTGATCGCGATACGGGCTTTAACTCCCAACTCCTCTAACCTCTTTTCCATATACCGGGCACAAAAGGTGAGGAAACATTTCTTGGCAACAAGGAGCGGTCGCTTTCCTTCTTTTAGCCGTTTGGCAACTAGGCTGGCATAGAAATCGAGAATCTGGGGCGAATTTGTCTGAAAATACCTTCTCGCGCCCAATCGGGAAGCAATGTTAAACCAAGTGGACTTCGGATGAATAAATGAGTAAGATTTAAACGGACTGCCAAATTCTTTGCCCAGCCGATACTCGGTAAACGGATGCTGGGCAGCACCGCTGTAAATGATAAAATCCGTGGATACGCTCGGTATGGAGGCAAAAAGTATGTCGCCTTTTGTTGTCCGCTCCCTACTTTCAAGAGGCGAGCGGCCAAAATTGACCAGATCAAAAGCCAAAAAAGCAAAAGAGTCTCCGTGAATCCTATCTCCGCATAATTGAACTGCCAAGGCCCAGTCATGATAGATCCAAGGCATTTGCCATTCGTGGGTGCGCAAATCACAGGTTTGGGCATCAATTAATAGGTTGCATAAATATTTCCACCTCGCATGGGAATTTCCACGGCGTCGAGGATTCATTCTGTTCAGAACATCAACAAAAGACCGTAGTTGCCTCCGCACGATCCTGCGTTGAAATGGTTTCATGATGAAATTGGTTTCATCAAGTATGACCAGGATCTTTTCGGCTTCCGACCACTGGGCAAGCTGATCCAGAAAATAGGGGAAGCGTTGAAGATGGGCTTGGGCGCCGAAGATCACCTGGGCTCCCTTGAGAGACTTGCCGAACTGACTAGGCCAAAAACAATCGGACCGCAAAAGACAGCGGCTGCATAACTCAATGCGGCCAAGGGCTCCCAATCCGTTTTTTTCAAATATTTGCCAGCGTCGGTTCATATCCGCACCACATTTCTTTCCTGGCCTTGGCTTCAAATTGACCACGCGTATATCTTTTGGCGGGTTTATCACCCATATCCGTTCTTCGATGATCTGTCGGGTAGGAAATAGGGCGATTACGAGATCGTATTGCCCAGAGCGAACCGCCTTTTCAGCGGTGAGGTCAATATTGTGGCTCTTGCCAACACCCACTGTCCAATCGACCCGTAACCGACCATTATGTTGTTGTAACAAGTCCAGCATCCGTTTCCCGTTCCAATAGCTCCGAAAAGATGCCAGCTCTTCTGGTCCGCTTATTACCGGCATCTTAACTGATCCCTTTAAGCCTCATCATCTGGCCGATTCCCTCAACACTAGCAAGTTGTTCGTTATCAATTCTCGGGTATACAGTTGAAAGATCGTGAAGGCCGGCCTCATAATCATCAAGAAAACGCTTGATCAATGTCTCTCCGCCATCAACATCCTTCTGAAGCTCAGCTGTGGTAACTGTGTACTTCGCTCCGTCTCTGGTTATAAACAACACCATGGTTTTTTCAGCTTTCAGCACATTGGAGATCTGCGGCAGAAGTGCATAAGGCCGGAGCGATCGGCTCACCGGCAGGATGCCTATGCAACTGGCTGCAGGTAGATACACCGGTAGCAGCAGCCGCTGATCCCGCTTCCGGCCGATGCGGCAAAGCAGGCAGTCAAGACCGTTGCAGACGACATAGCTATTGATTTCGGTTTCTGAGCAGTAATGTAGATCCACTGCCTCGCTGTCCACCGTGAATGGAATGATGGCGTTCTCATCACTTCCGAGTCGTACTAGTTCAAGAGGAGATTCCACCGATTCTTCGGCAACCACATCGAGAAGATTTATTTTATTGTTCATGCTTTTTACCTCCTTATAGGATCTATTGTATTTGGCAAATTAAAAGAAGGAACAATGTCTTTTATGGCGGTTTGGGAAGATCGAGTCTAATGATAAATTTGAAGCCGTTATTATTAGAAAGATGATAATTTCTATTTCCCAAATTTTTATTATTGTAGTGAGCAGCTGTATCGATCCACCACCCTAATTATTCTCTTAGAAAGCAATCAGTTCTATATGAATGTCAGTTACTTATATCTTTTGTTCCCGAAAATAGTTTCGCGCTTGCATTTAAGTGCTTTCGCCCATCGATTTTGATCGACTTTATCAAGGTCACGACGCCCTCTAACTACTCGGGAAATAAAACTTTCATCTGCGCCAAGCGCTTGAGCAAAATCAGCTTGTGTGCCAAAGATTTCAATAATTCTTACTTTTAAAGCTTTGTTCATAACGCCCCTCCTATGGATGGTGTAAGACACACCATATACTGGGCAAAAAATTTTCCCCTGCTTATAGTAATTGCTTGATTTGGTCTCGAATTCTTTTGAAATTAATCATTATTCCCATTTCCCAGTTAGGATTTTTTATAATTTCCTGTTCCATATTCCAGGGACCGGGCTCTAAGTAACTTTCCCATCTTCCACCACCTTCTTCTTCAAATACTATGACGTAGGTCAGTTTTTCAGCATCCCTCTCGTTGCCGAGTTTTGGATTTTCTTTAACCCACGTCGAAGCCTTTCTTCTGTTCATTCCAGCATCAACGAGAATTTTGAAAACTGCAATCTTGTAAATATCCAAAATGCTGAAAATGGCTTTTGACCCGATCCCGTCGGCGGGTATGGTTGGCGTTATAAAACCCTGGTTCATCCATTCGCGCAACCTTTCCCGTTTAATAACCAATAATTTCATGATATCAAAAGTTGAAAATTCTTTTTCCATAGTAATCTCAGTATTAGTGGGTGGTTTGACACACACCATATTAGTAGCAATTAATTAAATACATGTCAACAATAATTTTTTTGCCAAATTTTGTAATCTCTTAATATAAAAACATTTCATTTAATACCGATCCTGCAAAATATTTACGAGTTTATTTGGCAGTTGTATTGGCGGCCGGCGATATCGAATTTTGGTAAAGAATGGGTTCTAATGCGAAAATATTTCGCTTTTCATATCGCTTCGAAAGTTGGAAGGATTAATGCGTGCTTAATTCACAATTTCATCAGAAATTATTCCATTCACTAATCCGCAATTTGAAATTTTCAATATTTCATTAGCACATCCAACAAATTTTCAGTCCTTCCAGATTTTAACATCAGGCACGGAATGTAAACTTTTAAGACCTGCTTTTTTTCTAGAATTAGAATACTAAATCGATAATAAAAAGCATCGTAAATCTCAACGGGTTTGATTCCCAAAGCGATGGCCGTCGAAGGCCATCAGCTGAGTGTCGCAGCCGGAAACCAACCGGCCGGACTGTATTCTACTTAAAAAATTATCGATGCCATATAACCTTTTAGAAATAATTGACATTTTTCAACATTTTCTTTAGGTTCTGGAATTATCATTTCCCATAGGAAATTCGCCATGAATAAATTCGAGCTGATCTGATCCCTTAAAGAAAGACTGTTTCTATATAAAAAGCACTTGTACTGGAATGCTCTATAGTAAGGATATATTGATATGGCTGGAA